>NZ_PIZD01000005.1:0-11421 GCF_010365615.1 Actinomyces sp. 565 | reverse complement strand
GCCGAGGTCCGCGCCCATGGCAAGGTCCGCATGGAGGGCAAGGACTACGTCATGGCCGACGGCGACGTGGTCGAGTTCCGCACGGGACTTACGTCTGGGAGTAAGAAGTGAGCGAGCAGGCCGCAGTGACAGTCCCCAGCGACGACGAAGCGCCGGACGGCAAGGTCGTCGACTATATCTCCGGCATCCAGGTGCCTGCCAAGCCTGAAGAGATGCTCGCGGTCCAGCCGTTCGCCCGCCAACTCGTCGAGGACTACGGCTACCCCAAGGTGCACATCCGCACAAGGCCCCAGTGGCACGTGAAGGCGCGCCCGTCGGACCGGGCGAAGACTTATCCGGTCGACATCGCCGTCTTTAGCGGCGACCAGCATCGCGACGAAGACTTGTTCCTCGTGGTCGAGTGCAAGAAGCCGGACCGCCGCGATGGCCGGGACCAGTTGGAGGACTACCTCCGCCTCTCCCGCGCTTACCTCGGCGTCTGGACCAATGGGGACGAGCGCCTCTTCCTACGAAAGCGGGAGGCCAACGGTAAGGTCACCTTCGACGAGATCCCTAACATCCCGCGCTACGGGCAGCGCGTCGAGGACATCGGCCTGTTCAAGCGCGAGGATCTACGACCGACCCATAACCTCAAGGCCGTCTTCCGCTCGATCCGTAACTACCTGGCGGCGAACGCCGTCGGCATGACGCGCGACGAGCCCCTAGCTCAGCAGATCATGAACCTCATCTTCTGCAAGATCTACGACGAGCGATTCACGCGACGCGACGCTGTCGTCACCTTCCGGGCGGGCGTGGACGAACCCGTTGCCGACGTGGCGGCGCGCGTGAAGGAGTCCTTCGCTCACGTGGTCAAGCAGTACAGCGATGTCTTCGACGACACGGACAAGATCGAACTCGACGACCGCTCCATCGCCTACGTTGTAGGCGAGCTCCAGCAGTACTGCCTGATCGAGTGCGAACGCGACGTCGTCGGCGACGCCTTCGAGACGTTCATCGGACCCTCCCTCAAGGGCGGCCAGGGGCAGTTCTTCACGCCGCGCAATGTCACGCACCTGGTGCGGGCACTTGTGCGCCCGAAGATCCAGGACATGGTGCTCGACCCAGCCTGCGGCTCGGGCGGCTTCCTCGTCGAGGCCCTGCGTGGCCTGTGGGACCTCGTCGATGACCGTGCCGACGAGCTGCAGTGGCCCGACAGCGAGCGCGAGAGCGAGAAGCAGAAGGTCGCAATCCGCCAGCTGCGGGGGATCGACAAGGATGAGTTCCTCAGCAAGGTGGCCAAGGCCTACATGGCGCTACTCGGTGATGGTCGCGGTGGGATCTTCTGTGAGAACTCGCTGGTGCCGATGAGGGACTGGGGTCTCAAGGCTCGCCAGGAAGTTTCCGTCGGCGAGTTCGACGTCATCATGACTAACCCGCCGTTCGGTCAGAAACTCAAGGTTACCGAACGCACGACCCTGGCCCAGTACGACCTCGGCTCCAAGTGGCGCAAGGCCAAGGGTGGTGTCGGCTACGAGAAGACGGATAAGGTCGCGGACTCGCAGACCCCGCAGATCCTCTTCATTGAGCGCTGTCTCGACCTGCTCAAGGATGGCGGCCGCATGGGCATCGTCCTGCCGGAGTCGATGCTGTGCAATCCGTCTCACCGCTACATCATGCAGTACGTACTGAGCCGGGCGACGATCCACGCGGTCATTTCCGTGCACGAGAACCTCTTCCAGCCGTACACCCACGCCAAGACCGCCGTCGTGCTCTTGGAGAAGGGTGCTGAGCCCTCTGGCGAGTCGCACGACGTGTTCATGGCCGTCGCCCGCTGGTGCGGGCACGATTCACGAGGCCACTCAATCCCGTTCGACGACCTGCCCAAGATCGTCGAACGCTGGGAGAAGTATGCGGACGGTGAGGCGCTGGACTTCGACCACCTCGGCTTCGTCGTTGACTCCGCGCAGATCACGGACATGATCTACCTCCCCAAGTACTACAACCCCGAGGTCCGCGAGTCGGTTGAGCGCCTATCGAAGACCCATGACCTCGTGCGCCTGGGTGATCTGGTCACCCAAGGCGTGCTGTCAGTCTCGACCGGCGACGAGGTGGGCAAGCTGGCCTACGGCACGGGCTCGATCCCGTTCATCCGCACCAGCGACATTGCAAACTGGCAAATCAAGGGCGACCCCAAGCACGGCCTCAGTGAAGCTCTATACGAGTCGCTGGCGGATAAGCAAAATGTCGCCCCTGGCGACATCCTCATGGTCCGGGACGGCACCTACCTCGTCGGCACCTGTGCCATCGTGACTGACCTGGACTGGAAGATCGTCTACCAGAGCCACATCCTCAAGTTCAAGGTCCTCGACGAGAGCAGGATGGACCCCCATATGCTGCTCGCTCTGCTGTCGTCACCTGTGGTCAAGTCTCAGATCTTCGCCAAGCGCTTCACGCAGGACATCATCGACACCCTGGGTAGTCGCTGGGCTGAGCTGGTCCTGCCGGTGCCTAAGGACTCCAAGCGGTGCAAGGAGATCACCGACTCAGTGAAGAAGGCGATCCTGTTGCGGCGCGAGGCCTCCGAGCTTTCGTGGCAGGCCGTCCAGAAGGTCGCGCCGAAGGTGGAAGGGGACCTCGAGCTGCTCGACGACGAGGCGGGGTACGGCTTCGGTATCCTGAACCAGTAGTTCAGATATCGTCTGAACTCGGGGTCGAGTTCCGGACGGGACTAACATTTAAGCGCTAGCGTGCTCCCATGGCTGTCCAACCCAACACCCCAAGCGAGCGAGCAAGGCCCAGGCGGGCCGCCATCTACCTGCGCATCTCCCTTGACCCCGAGATGGAAGGGCTGGCGATCGACCGGCAGCGCGAGGACTGCGAACGCATCGCCAACAACAGGAACTGGGAGGTCGTGAGCACCTACGCCGACCAGTCGATCAGCGCCTTCAACCGCAACACCAAGCGCCCCCAGTACGAGCAGATGGTGGCCGACTACAAGGCCGGGCTGTTCGATGCGCTGATCTGCTGGGACCTCGACCGCCTCTCCCGCCAGCCCAAGCAGCTTGAGGACTGGGTCGAAGCTGCCGAGAACCACGACCTGATAGTGGTCACCGTCAACGGCGAGGTCGACCTGAGCACTGATGCCGGTCGCCTGTTTGCGCGTATCAAGCTGGCGGTGGCCCGTCAGGAATCCGAGCACAAGGCCTCACGGCAGTCGCGCGCCCAGAAGCAGCGGGCCGCCCTCGGCCGGGCGCCCAAGGGCGTGCGCCCGCTCGGCTACGCCATCAACGGAAGCACCATCGAGAGCGAGGCAGAGGCCGTCAGAGCCATTTTCAGGGCCTTTCAGCGTGGGGACAGCCTCCGGGCCATCGCAAGGGCGCTGAGCGGTCTACAGGGGCCGGACGTGGCCGCTGGCGTACCGAATCTGCCCAACCACACCCGCACGCGGACCATTGAGCGCAACGCCAGGCGCGAGGCCGAGGGCAAAGAGCCCCGCCCCGTCCCCGACGACCGGCCGTGGAACCCCTCGACCGTGCTGGGCATCCTGCGCAACCCCCGCTACGCCGGTTACTCGGTCTACACCGACAAGAAGACCCGCAATCAGCCCGCCGGACCCTCCCGCCGCAAGGCGATGCGCAACAACATCGTGCGGGACGATGCCGGGGAGCCGGTCAAGGGCCAGTGGGAGGCCATCATCCCCCCTGACCAGTGGTGGGCTGTGCAGGACATGCTCGACGAATCCGACCGCGTGACCAACCGGACCGGCAGCACCGTGAGAAAGCACCTGGGCGCCGGGCTGTACCGCTGCGGGCAGTGCGGGCGCCGCGTAATCACACGCAGCATCTACTACTCCTGCCCAGACGGGCACATGAACAGGAGCCGCGGAGCCATCGACGACTTCGTGCGCGCTGTTGTGGCCCGCCGCCTGAGCACCCCCGAGCTGCTGGCCCTGCGCGAGGTGCCCGGACAGGGCGAGGCCGACAGCTTCTCCCAGCGGATCGCCGAGCAACGAGCACGCATCGAGCGCGCCCAGAACGACTACGACGAGGGGATCATCGAAGCCGCCGACCTCGCCCGTGTCCGGGGCAAGGCGCGCACCGAGATCGACCGGCTGGAAGCCGAACGGCTAACAGCAAGCACCGGCTCCGTCATGGCGCCCGTGCTGGGCACGGCCGACCCGGGCGCCGCCTTCCTGAGCAGCAACATAGCCACCCAGCGCATGATCATTGAGACGCTGATGACCGTCACGCTCAAGAAGGTCCCCCAGGGACACAAAGGCTTCAACCCCGACAGCGTCGAGATCGAGTGGCGCGGAGAAGACGAAGGCGCCTGAAAACACCCCCAAGGGCCGCGTGGCGGCCCCGGGTCCGGTGTTGGAGGCCCGGCCCGGCCCGTGTGCGCCATTTTTCGAGTTGGCTGCCCCGGGCGGGCCTCCTTCCTGGCTGGCGAGGGAACAGACATGAGCGCGACAACGACGAAGGCGCCCAGCGTGTGGCTGGGGTGCCTGAGCTGCTACATGGAGGGCCGCCTGGTGGGCAGGTGGGTACCAGCCCTGGGCTGCGGCGCCCTGACCCCGGCGGACCTGCACGACGGGGAGCCCACCACCCACGACGAGGTGATCGTCTTCGACTACGAGGGGCTGCCGTCCTTTGGTCACCTCACGCCCGGGGCTGCGGGCCGCTGGGGTGAGCGGTATGCCGAGGTGGGGCCTGGGCGGTGGGGCGAGTACATCGCCTGGGTGGAGGCCACCGGTGTGTGCCAGGACGGCGAGCCGCCCAGCAAGGCCGCCTTCGATGAGTGCAGCTGCGGGGCGTGGGAGTCTTTCGACGCTTTCGCGCTCGCGTACGCCCATGACGGTCCGCTGGCTGGTGCGGGGCGGGAGTGGTCCGCCTACTTCGACCTTGACCAGTGGACCCGTGACCTCGCCTATGACTACGACGTCACCAACGCTCCGGGCGGTGGCGTGTACGTGTTCCGTTCGCTATGACTGGCCGCCGAGGGCTGGTGCCCGGCAGCGGGCGCCCGGCTCAGTCCAGCAATGTCCGGGCGTCGAGCTTGAGGTCGGCCGCGAGGGAGTCGACGGAGTCGAGTGTGAGGTTGCGTTCCCCGCGTTCGATTCCCGCCAGGTAGCGAGCGCTGAAGCCTAGCTGCTCGGCGAGCTTCTCCTGCGTGAGGTTACGGCGACGGCGCTCGGCGCGCAGGTTCGCGCCGAGCCGCTTCTTCAGCGGTACGTCAGCCACCCACACATGTTCTTAACCGGTAGCCACCAGTTCCAGGTAGTCATCGATTCCACTGGAAGCCATGTATTCCGCTAGAGTGCAAGAGACCTCACACCCCAGCTGAGAGGAACCCCACCCCATGAGCCCCAGACCCGCACACGACGGAGCGTCAACGGTAACGACCATCGACATCACTCACGGAGAGGAATCCACAACAATGAAGACCAGGACCGCCAAGCGGTCTAGGGCCGCTCTCGCGGTCCTGGCCGGACTCTCGCTGGCGCTCACGGCGTGCGGCAGCTCGAATGATGCCTCGAACAGCTTCGGTGGCGACGCTGGTGGCGACGCTGCTGTCACGCAGGAGGCGTCTGAGACCTCGAATGCTGTCGTGTACGAGTTCGAGGAGGCGAGGGTCAACGATTCAGATGATCAGACGGTTCTGGCCGCAGTCGAGCAGCCGCTTGTTGTCAGGTTGTCTGACGAGCTGAAGACAGCGGTCGAGGCCGATGGCGGTGTTGTCGCTGTCAAACAATTCACGATCACCGCAAAGTCATTCAGCACTGGAATGTGTCGTGTGGACGTCGATGTTGACTACAGCAGTGACGATGCGTTCAACACTGTAGCTCAACGTCTGATCGAGGACGAGCATGCGCGACACGAGGGGGTGGAAAACTACAACTTCGATGACGAACAAGACGTTTTCTGGAAGTATGTTGTCGACACTCACGGGGAAGCTGAAATAGTCGAATCCGTACCTGAAGACTCTGAACTATCAAACAGTAACACTAGCTATGTAACATCCGACTACTCGCATGCAACGATTGTAAAAGAGTGTGATGACCTCGACGATGAAGAGGTAGCCTTCCCCTACTACATACTACCGTCCAGAGAGAACATTAACGTTTGGGACATCGCTGCATCCCTCGAATATGAGATCATCTCCGGCGTTGACGGTGGCGCAACAATCTACGCTACCAAAGGCTATGCGAACGCAGACTTGAGCATCTCCGGCGATTGGGCGCCCATCGAGTCCGACTGATCACCTCATACACCCCCCCACCCGACCCCGGTGCTCCCCACGGAGTGCCGGGGTCGCTTCTTCGTTGTCGCAGCTAATTCATGCATGATGACGAGCGCCGTTTCTCGCCTAGAACCGACGTGTCGGGAGCGTGATCACTTCAGTCGCGCCGCTGGCAGCTTTGACGTTGAGGCGGTACAATATACGCAGGCGCTACGGTCCACGTCGCCTTGATCCCTGATTAGGAGGAAAACTGTATGGTTCGGTATCAGAGTGTCGAAGACCTGTTTAAGAGTCTGAAACCGCTTCCGAAGAGTGAGGTTCAGAGACAGTTGCACAAGCTCGATAACAAGGCTCTCGCGGAGCTCGTTGAACTGTGCAGAGAGCCTAGGCTCAGTGGTAGCGACGTCTGTGATGTTGCCCGCAAAGTAGTGGCCTCTAGGCGGGCCGGGCGAGATAGTGTCAGAACCGCGTCGACCTCCGTAAGCACCCAGTTCGAGTCGTTGTGGCCTCAATCATCGCCCACGGCAGGCGAGGATAATCAAATGTCCATGTAGCAAACGTGCTCTAGAAGACTGGGCTTTAGCCCTCTGAGCTCTTGACTGCAGGCCCCCCGTCACCGGCGCCTGGCTGGTGACAGGGGGGGGCTGTCCCGTGGTGATGCTTACAGTCACCACCGCCTGAACTCACCGTCAAGCCACTTGAGCAGCGCCCAGATCAGCCAGCAGAGCAGGGTGACGAGCGCCACCGCTGCGGCGGCCCACAACAGCTTGGCCCACACCGCCGTTGCTGCTGTGAACTTCGACCACAGGAAGGCCAGCACGGGCGCGACCCCCAGGAACTGCGTGATGGTCCATACCAGGCCTCCGACGATGATGATGGAAACGCACAGTGGCAGGAGAGCTATCGAGAAGCGCCCGACGGCAGTCCAGGTGGCCACACTGGACAGCCTGTCGACCTTCGAGATCACCCTCTCTGCCCACTCGTCGGCATTCTTCACATCCTCAGCAAGCTCTTCAACCCTCTTGGCCTCGACCTGGGACACGCGCTTCTCAAAGTCCTTCACGGACTGCTTGACGCTCTCGCCCGTGGCCTGCACGCTCGCGGTCATCGCGTCCACCAAGGGTCGAACGGCTCGCTGCACCTCACCATTCAGATGCTCCAAGACCTGCTTGGTGACCTTAGAGGTGTCCAGCCTGTAGTAGGGCACCTTGCGAGAGCGCTGTTCCTCGGTCAGCTCCTTGACCTTAGAAGTCAGGTCCGTCATAGCCTGACTCTGCTTGTCCGCTCGACCCTGGAGCTGCTGAACCAGTGCTAGGGCTTGCAAGTCCGCTTGCGTCACTGTCTGACCGTTGTCCAGCTCGAAGCGCTGCGAGCCAACGATCGTATTCGAGAGCTCGACGAGCGTCTTCTTCAGCTCGCTTAGCTCGTGCCTCATCGAGTCGCCTGCTTGCTGCGAGGCTTGCGCGGACTGCTGCGAGGTCGACAGAGCTTTCAGGTCCTCGTCCATCCCCTTCACGTTGCCCGCCAGGGTTTGCACTGCTTGAAGCAGCCGGGCGTTGCTGGTCTCGAGGCTTTCGAGCCTGGACGTGAAGTCCTCCGTCTCGTCCTGCTGGTTCAGGTCGTCCAAGATTCCCATGGTTGGTGTTCTCCTTCGTTGTCTGCTGTGTCTGCTTGGCTTGCCTGGTGGCGTGGTGGTTGAAGATCTGCTCGGCCTCATCGGCGGTGAACTCGTGGCTGAGCGCGGAGGCCTTCTTGCGACCCCACTTGCCGCTCTCGCGTCGCATCTTGAAGCTCCACCCGTCGCGGTCGGTGACTGCCAGGCGTACACCGTCCTTGGCCAGGAGGGCTTCGAAGGCCTCGCGGTTGGTGCAGCGGGGGTCTCGTAGTGCTTCGGCGACGATGTCACCCAGCGACTGCTCGAACCCGCCGGGGGCGAAGTCGTTGCGCCTCAGGTCCCAGTCGGGCTTGGGCCTGGTGGGCTCGGGCAGCACTTGCAGGCCCAGCTCATCCATCAGCTCGTCGTTCAGCTGGTGCAGCCCGTGCGTCCAGGACGTGTAGCGGGTCAGGCACTTGCCAGTGAGGTTGTCGTGGTTGGCGACAACGATGTGCGCGTGGACGTGCTGGCCCTTGGCGTCGGTGTGCACTGCCACGAGGTAGTCGGCGGTGTGCATGCGCTTGGTGAGCTTCACCGCGATGTCACGCACCCGCTCCACGTGCTCGGGGCTGTTCACGTCGAACTCCTCGGGACTGAAGGCGAGCACGTAGGTGTACGCCTCGACCTTGCGGCCGCTGCCGAGTGCGTGCGCCTGAGCGGCTTGCACGAACTCGGCAGGGTCGCTAGTGCCCGAGGAGGTATGGATGGTGAAGGCCGAGGCGCGAGTGGCACCGGACTCGGCGCGCTCGCGCCCGGCGCGGCCGGCCCCGTATAGCACGTAGCCCACGGCAGAGGCGATACCCCGGCAGCTTCGAACATTGATCGTGCTCATCGCGGGCCTACCTCGTGGTGTCCCCGAGCTCGCGGCGCAGGCTGTCAACGCTGGCCTTGACCTCAAGCAGCAGATCGCCGTCAACCGCCGAGCCGCGGCGCAGCGCCTGGTTCAGGTTCACCCCGACCCGGCGCAGCTGCCCAACCGCCTCGGCGACCAGCGGCGACTGGCGCGGCTGGCTCGCCTGAGCCGTGATGGACCGGACCTCATCACGTCGAGAGTCCAAGGCATCACGCAGAACAGCCCTGAACCACGCGCTCGGCGTGATACCGAGCGAGTGAGCACGACGCCTGACGGCCTCGTGCTCCGCCCGGGACACGCGCACATCAATATGCTTATCGAGCGTGTCCCGGGCATCCCCCACCACGCGCTGCGTCTCCTTCGGGAGCGTGGTGGGGGATTCGGAACCGGCAGTGCAAAGCACCTTCTGAGCCGGTCCCGAGTGGTGGCCAGCAGGGAACTTGTCGGACACCATCGCTTCGCTCGGTGTCCTCAAGTCCCGCTGGCCTCCGTCCTCGCTCGCTGCGCTCGCTGCGGGCGGAGGGTTACCGGGGCTCGCAGGCGAGCCCCAACCCGGCAGGCGGACATCACTCACCGTTACCACCACCCGCCGGGTAGTCGGCGCCCTCGCTCTGCTGCGCCTGCGAGGCAGCCGCCTTGCGCGCAGCAGCCCGGGCCTTCGCCCGCGCGCTACGCTCAGCACGCTTCGCCTCGCGGGCATCGCGCACGCGAGAGGCAAGCTGCTCGTAGTAGTCGGCGTTGTCCTTGCGCAGCTCGGCGGCCACCGCAAGATCAACCTCGCGCTGCTCCTTCGCCTGCGCAGCCTTCAGCCTCGCGATCCTCTCACGCGCGGCCTTCTGCTCCGCAGCGATTCGTTCTTCAAAAGAGGGCATTGGTTATCTCCTTTCGTACTAGCCCTCGACCCCAGCGGACGCGGGGACGTCTTGATGGGGCCGTCTAGAAGGCGGCATCGCACACGTTGCAGTGGAACTGCTGAGGCTGACCGTCAACGGTCCGGTTGAGCACCCGATCGAACTTGAACTCGATCGGCGGCTGTGGCCACACCCCATCGGCGAAGTGAGCGCTGTTGAAGTGTTCCATCACGCGCCGCTTGGCCTCATCTCGGCTGATGAAGCCCGCAGCTGCGTTGTCTATCGCCTTGTCCAGCACCTCCCGCTGGTTCACCTCGGCCTCCGAAAGTGGCTGACCCGCGTCTGCGAACTCGGCCGTGATCGACTTCGAGGCCGAGTTCGCGGCGGGTAGGTGCAAGCGCTCGACTTGCGCGACGATCGGCGCGACCGTCTGGCGTTCGACCTCATCACGCGCAGCCAGCTTTTCGGCTTCATCCTCGATCGCGCTCAAGCTGCGGTGCAGGTGCTCGAGACTTTGGCGCAGGTGGTTGTGCTCTTCGAACACTCGGTACTCCCGGGTGCCTTCGAGTACGCCGCGGTTGATCCACACACTGAACTCGCCCTCGGATACCGGGATGATGATGGGGAAGCGGCGCCAGGCCTGCCCCGTGTCCTCCGCTTTGAAGACGGTGCCGTGGCGGTCCGTGTACTCGCCGGCCAGGCCATCGAGAAACTTGGCGTAGTCCTCCGGCCCGGTGATGATGTTGACCTGGTTGACCAGGTGGACCGAGCCGTACTTGATGTTAACCGTCACGCGGTTATCTGGCTGGCGGTGCGGCTCAAGCAGGCTGAACAACGGGCCGCGCCCCCCAACCACCTTCAGCATGTTTCCGGCCCGGAAGTCCGACCAGATCAGCACCGGCTCACCGTCATAGCCTTCGAAGGAGACGTTCTCGCTCTTGACCGTGAAGGCCGGGTGCTCGACGTCCCGGTACAAGGCGCGGGCGAGCGCCATAGCGAGCAGGTCCTTGCCCACGCCGCCGGGGCCGAAGATGTAGAAGTTGAGCACCAACTCCGGCTCCGGGAGGTTCCGGAGGTAGTCGCGGCGCATGTCCTGCAGATGGCGCATGACCCCGGGCGAGGTCCAAAGCTCCGGATCAGTCTGCCGAACATAGTCGAGCGTCCACTCCCCGGAATTGACCTTGAGAGCGGCCTCTTTCTTGCGGCGCTTGAGTGCCTTGTTCAGGCCCTTCTCCCGGCGGTCCTCCTTGTGCTCATCCAGCTCCGGACGCCAGTCGAAGCTCGCATGAACCTCGTTGTCGTCGTAGAGGTGCTTGCCAGCCTTTAGCTGCTTGTCGTTCTCGTGCGTCAGGTACTCCACGAGATCGAGGAACGCCGAGGGCGGCCTCGGTTCGACCTGTTGCGGCGGGACTTCGAACATGCGGGCCATGTCCGCGACAGACGCGTATGACTTGCGCGAGATGGCGATATGAACGTGATCGGCCTTGTGGGCTCCAAGCGTGAGTGCCGGGTTCTCACTCACTTCTTGCGGGCCGTAGACGTCCTTGTCGTGCAGGATCCATGCCCAACGCGTGTTGCCCTTGCGTTGAACGCGCTTAGCCACCTCCTCCGTCGTGATCAGAACGCGCCCTGTAACGGGGTAGACCAGGTTCTGCGTGATGAAGAAGCAGCGACCGCCGTTCTCGTTCGCGTAGCTCCACTCGCCACCGTCGCCGTACGGGTCGTCTTCAGTACCTACCAGGTCGAGCAGCCGCAGCGCCTCCGGCAGTGCAGCGTCGGAACCTACCGCCGCGGCGTCAGAAGACAGTCGATTTTGCCCGAAATCGACTAAATCGACTGCGTCG
>NZ_PIZD01000048.1:119284-134941 GCF_010365615.1 Actinomyces sp. 565 | reverse complement strand
CACCACCACCCCATACAACATCGTCCGCACCATCACCTACCTCACCGACCAAGCCGAAACCACCCAAGGACACTAAAACACGCGATCTTAAACGCGTTCACCCACTCGCTTCCGGGCTGCAGTTACCCGACGCATCCAGCGTTCAGAGGTGTTCTGCCCGACATCCCGCGCCCCCGCCCATGGCGGTAGGCTGCAACCCGCCCACCCGGGCACCTGCAGAACTAATGCAGCGGAAGGAGCACACGTGCGCGTACTGGCAGCCATGTCCGGCGGAGTCGACTCCGCGGTAGCCGCCGCGCGCGCCGTCGAGGCCGGCCACGAGGTGGTCGGCGTGCACATGGCACTTACCCGCAACCGGGCCGCCACCCGCTCCGGCACCCGCGGCTGCTGCTCCATCGAGGACGCCGGCGACGCCCGCTGGGCCGCCGAGATTCTGGGCATCCCCTTCTACGTGTGGGACCTGTCGGAGGAGTTCGAGGAGCGGGTGGTCGCCGACTTCCTGTCCGAGTACCGCGCCGGCCGCACCCCCAACCCGTGCGTGCGCTGCAATGAGCGGGTCAAGTTCGACGTGCTGCTGGAGCGCGGCCTGGCCCTCGGATTCGACGCCGTCGTCACCGGCCACTACGCCCGCCTGCGCGGCGGCGCCACCGACGGCAGCCCCGGCCAGACCGGCGACCTGGAGTTGCGCCGCGCCGCCGATACGGCCAAGGACCAGTCCTACGTGCTGGCCGTATCAGGGCGCGAGGGCCTCTCCCGCGCCCTGTTCCCCCTAGGCGACGCCCCCTCCAAGGCGGCGGTGCGGGCCGAGGCGGAGCGCCGCGGCCTGCCGGTGGCGGACAAGCCCGACTCCTACGACATCTGCTTCGTCGCCGACGGCGACACCCGCGGTTTCCTGCAGCGCAGCCTCGGCGCCAAGGAGGGCAGCATCGTCTCCCCCCACGGCGAGGTGCTCGGCACCCACAGCGGCTACTTCGGCTTCACCGTCGGCCAGCGCAAGGGCCTGGGCCTGACCCGCCCGGCCGCCGACGGCCGCCCGCGCTACGTGATCGCCACCCGTCCGAGCACCAATGAGGTCGTGGTCGGCCCCGCCGAGCTGCTGCAGCGCACCGTGTTCGACGGCAAGGACCTGGTGCTGCTGGACTCCCCCGCCCCGCTCGCCGACGGCGTCGGCTGGCAGGACGTGACCGTACAGGTGCGCGCCCACGGCCGCCCGGTGCCCGCTGACGTGACCGTGGACGGCGTCGGCGGCACGCTGCACGCGGTGCTGCGCCAGCCCCTGCGCGGTCTGGCCGCCGGGCAGAGCGTCGTCGTCTATGGCGGGGAAGACGGCGACCGGGTGCTGGCCCAGGCGACAGTCGCCTAAGCCGGGCACCCGGCCACCTTGCGCCGATTAGGTTCAGCGAAATGTTCAGCGCAGGGAGGTGTGTCTCTCGATCGCGCGCACGCCCCGCACTCCGAGGACCAACGCCAGCAGCGGCCACACGGCGATGTACCCCAGCCCCAGCAGGGTCGGGTCCCCGTCGGTCCGCACCGCCTCAATGAAGTCCGGCAGCATCCATGTAATCACAATGTCTCCGGACGGAATCCCAATGCTCACCGGCACGATCAGTAGCAGCAACAACGAGAGCACCTGCGCCACCAGGTACAGCGCCACGAAACCAATCACGGGCGCGCCGAAGCCGAGGTGGTTCCAGCGCCCTTGCGCCCCGATGCTCATAATCGCGGACACGCACACGATTACGCACGCGAGTTCCACAATCACGTAGATGAAGAAACCGATCACCCAGCCGGTGCCGACGAAGGCCAGCATCTCACGCAGAGGTTGGAGCAGCTCACCGAGGCCGATTCCCTGAGCCCGCGCGGCCGCCCACACGGTCACCAACAAGCCCACTGCAGCGAAGCACATCGCCGCCAGGCCGGCCGCGAAGGCGTAGAGCACCTTGGCGGCATAAAGCGTGCGCCCGGGCGCCGGGATGCTCATGGTCAGGTAGCCGCGCGCGCCATACATGGACTGCCAGTACTCGGAGGCGGTGTGGACGAGCGCCACTGGTATGGCCAAGGCAAAGGAGACTACCGCGCCAAGCGTCCCGAATAGGCTCAAAACCGGCAAGTCCAGAAACGTGACTCCGAGGAAGGCGATCCCGAACACCGTGAAGATGCCGAGCATCTTCAGCTGGATGGGCGCCAGGAAGCGGATCTCCTCGGTGAATAATGTGCGCAGCATCAGCGGTACTCCTTCCGGAACAGGGCGTCCAGGCTCATTCCGTGTGCCTGACGCAGGTCATCGGCGTCGCCCGCCAGCAGCAGGCGGCCGTCCTTGAGGAAGACGACGGAGTCGACGATCGGCTCCACGTCGGCGATCAGGTGGGTGGAGATGACCATCAGTGACTCGGGGTCGAAGCCCCGCAGGACACCACTGAGGATCACGTCACGGGCGGCGGGGTCGACCCCGGAGATGGGCTCGTCCAGCAGGTAGACACGTGCACGCCTAGCCATGACCAGGCTGACGCGCAGCTTCTCCCCCATGCCCTTGCTCATCTCCTTCAGGCTCCGGTCACCGGGAAGGCCGAAGAACTCCACCAGCTCGCGCGCACGATCGGCGTCGAAGTCGGGGAAGAGCCGGGAGAACATCGCTATGGCCTGCTCGGGCTTGAGTCCCGAGGCCAGGAATTCGGCGTCGGGCAGGAAGGCGACCAGCGCCTTCGTCTCCGGCCCTGGAGCATGTCCGCCTACCCGTACCTGGCCGTCGTAGTCAGCCAGCAGGCCGGCCAGGATCTTCAGCAGGGTGGTCTTGCCCGAGCCGTTGGAGCCCATGAGCCCCACGATCCGGCCCGCCGGCAGGTCCAGGGTCAGGTCCATCAGTGCCGGGCGGCCGCGGTAGGCCTTGGTCACGCCGGACACAGATACCAGCGGCACTGCGCCGTCGGGGATGGGGATAGAGCTGAAGCGCGCCGCGGGCGACGCCGCCTCTAGTGGATGCTGGGTCATGAGGATTCTCCTGTGTCTGCCGAGGAAGGGCGCAGTTCCCAGCGCTCCTGCAGGAGCGCTGCGGCCTGCGGAAGATCCATGCCGACGGCGGCGAGGGCGGTGATGAAGGTGTCCGTGGCGCCGGTGGCGAGTTCCCGGCGGACGGCATCGACGACGGCGGTATCCGTGGTGACGAAGCGGCCGGCGGTCCGCTCGGTGCCGGTCAGCCCGGTGCGGTCGAGCTCGGCCAGTGCGCGTTGAACGGTGTTGGGGTTGACGCCGGATTGCGTGGCCAGTTCGCGCACGCTGGGTATCCGGGTGCCGATCGGCCAGGCGCCGGTGACGATCCGCAAGCGGAAGTCGTCGACCAGTTGCAGCCAGATCGGCCGGGAGCCGTCAAGATCCACAAGGCCTCCCTCTGTTGGGTGTACGGGTGTGCTCATGAGCGCAGCGGACAGAGGGCCGGGAGACCATCTGTATTACTGCACTAGTACAGTGACACAAGGGGCCCGCTGTGTCAACTCCGCACTGCCAGCCGCGCACCGCACATCCCGCCGGCGGGCCGGATGGCGGACGGGATACCGCCATATCGACCGATCTCAGCGAAAGAGAAGCGCCCCGGCCCGGGAGAACCGGGACGGGGCGCTGTGCCAGCGATCGCTCCGGCACGGCATCGCGTGGTGCCACGCGGCGAACTGGGTCCGGAGCGCTTGGTTATCAGCTGCGCAGGCGCGCCAGTTCCTCCACGAGCTGGGGAACCACCTGGGCCACATCGCCGACCACGCCGTAGTCGGCCATCTCGAAGATCGGAGCCTCGGAATCGTCGCTGACGGCAACGATGGTGCCGGCGCCCTGGATGCCGCTGGTGTGGTGGACGGCGCCGGACACTCCCAGTCCGATGTACAGGCGAGGCGTGATTGACGCCCCCGTCTGGCCGACCTGCGCGGAGCGCTCGATCCAGCCCTCATCGCAGGCCACGCGGGTGGCGCCGATGGCAGCCTGAAGCGGATCGGCCAGCGAGTGCACCAGCTCAAGGTCGCCGTCGGTACCGCGTCCCATCACCACCACTCGCTGGGCCTCGGACAGGTCGGGGCCCGCAGCGGCGTCGGCGACCTCGCGGGAAACGACCGTAACAGCCGTAGCCTCCGCGGACAGGGCAACCTCAAGTGCCTCCACGGCCAGCTCGACTTGGCCGTCGGCCGTCGGCGCAGGCTCGGAGGCGCCGGCGTGGACGGAAATCACCGGAGTCCTGTCCGCCTGCGCCGAGACGGTCATAGTGGTGGACCAGGTTCCCGACAGGACCAGCTTGGAGGCGCGCAGCTCATTACCGACCACCTGCAGGTCACCCACGTCCGAGGCGCAGGCCGAGCCCAGCAGGACCGCGGCCCGTCCGGCGACCTCCTTGCCCCGGTAATCGCTGCCGACCAGCGCGACGGCGGGCATGACCGCCTCGACCGCTGCGACCACTGCGTCGGCGGCAACCGCAGCCACCGCTTCGCGTCCGCCAAGGTCGGCCGCCAACAGGCGGGAAGCACCGGCAGCGGCCAGCTCCGCACAGACGGAGGTGTCAACGCTTCCCAGGACCAGGGCCACGACGTCGGCGGAGGTGAGCCCACGAGCCACCGATACCAGTCCCATGGCAGCCGGGGTGGGGTCGCCCTCCGGCGTGCGGTCGACCAGTACGACGATGGGGTCGTTCAACATGTTTTCAGGCATAGCTAGTTCGCGATTCCTTCCCTGCAAGTTTCGTGCTCGAAGCCTGTGCTCGCCCGGGGCTCACACGAGGTTGTTCTCGACCAGCCAGGCCGCCAGCTCACGCCCGGCCTCCCCGGCGTCGGTACGGATAATGCCGCCCTGGCGGGCAGGCCGCTCGGCGAAGTCGACGACGGCGATTCCCGCCTCTACGTCGGCCAGGCCGAGGTCCTCCAAGTCCCAGGTGTCCACCGGCTTCTTGCGCGCGGCACGCATGGCGGCGAAGTTGGGGTAGCGCGGCTCATTGGCCTGATCGGTAACTGACACGAGCGCGGGCAGCGGGGCGGAGAGCACCTCCCGGACGGTGCCGGTGGCGCGGGTCACAGTCGCCTCATCCGCACTGACCTCCAGCGAGCTCGCCAGGGTCAGGGCCGGGACGTGCAGTGCGGCGGCGAGCGCACCTGGGAGCATGGAGGTCATGGCGTCCAGGGAGGCCATACCGGTGATCACCAGGTCCACATCTCCCGGACCGGAGTCCACCCCGCCGAGCTTTGACACGGCGGCGGCGAGGGTGCGTGCGGTGGTGGGGACGTCCGCGCCCGCAAGCGCGGCGTCGGTGACCACGACACCGGAGTCGGCCCCCATCTGCAGGGCGCGGCGCACGCCGTCCTCGGCGTCCTCAGGTCCCATAGACAGGGCGATCACCTCACCACCCAGCTCTTCGACCAGCGCTACCGCGGCCTCGACGGCGTTCTCGTCGAGCTCGTTGAGAACGTCCTCCTCGCCGCGTACCAGGCGGCCCCCCTCCAGGCGGCGCTCGGACTGCACGTCCGGGACGTGCTTGATGCAGACGACTATTTTCATGCGCACAAGATTGCCATATCTGGGCGCCGCGACAGGTGAGCGCTCAGTCACCCCCGCCCGGGCCGCCGCCGGCGCCGACCCGCTTTCCCAACCCGCGCGCCAACTGCACCAATGCGACATACGTCCTAACTGTGCGGCCACTCCACGCAGCCTCGCCAAAGCCCGTATCGCCTATCCTCAGACACACGGGCGAGACGCCCGAGTACGGCCTGATTGGTGCCGGCACGTCAGCGTCGCCCCGGATCAACTGTCACGAGGTGGCATCGCGAAGCCCACCTGCTCGACCATAGGATTCATGCACATGCCCCCATCGCCAGAGCTGCAACCCGCCGCCCGTGCCGACTCCGACGCCTCGGACCGCACGCGCCTGGGCGCCACGCTCACCGGAGACGGCGCCGACTT
This sequence comes from Actinomyces sp. 565, assembly GCF_010365615.1. Lineage (NCBI taxonomy): Bacteria > Bacillati > Actinomycetota > Actinomycetes > Actinomycetales > Actinomycetaceae > Actinomyces > Actinomyces sp. 565. The sequence goes on along the minus strand of NZ_PIZD01000048.1, from coordinate 129,016 downwards.
CGTGGTGGTCGCGCCGCGTGCCGAGGCTGTGGACCTGTGCCTGATTCAGACCGACTCCACCGGTGCGATCACCTCGGAGCGCCGCATCGGCATGCACGGGCCCGTCCGTGGCGCGTGGAGCGCCCACGTGCCCGGAGTCCGCGCCGGTCAGCGCTACGGATATCGGGCGCACGGCCAGTGGAATCCCTCCGAGGGACTGCTGTTCAACCCGCGCAAGCTCCTGCTGGACCCGTACGCCCGCGCCATTGATGGCACTCCGCGCCTGGGGCCGGAGCTGTACGCACACGCCGTAGACGCCGAGCTGGCCCCCACCTACGTGCCCTTCCTCCCCTCCCAGCTGGACTCCGCCGGGCACACGGCCCTCGGCGTGGTCACCGGGGAGCAGTTCCCCGTAGTCCCCGGGCCCAAGGTGCCCGCCGAGCGCACGGTCATCTACGAGATGCACGTCAAGGGCTTCACCCACTCCATGCCCGGAGTGCCTCCGGAGCTACGCGGCACTTATGCGGGATTGGCGCACCCCGCCGCCGTGTCCCACCTGCGCTCGCTCGGCGTCACGACGGTGGAGCTACTGCCCGTTCACGCCGCCTTCTCCGAGGCCTTCCTCCTCCAGCGTGAGCGGACCAACTACTGGGGCTACTCAACCCTGTCGTACTTCGCGCCCGAACCGGCTTATGCGACCCGCACCGCCCGCGAGGCGGGCCCACAGGCCGTACTGGACGAGTTCCGCGGCATGGTCTCGCTACTGCATGAGGCCGGCCTGGAAGTGATCATGGACGTGGTCTACAACCACACCTGCGAGTCGGGTATGGACGGGCCCGCGCTGTCCCTGCGCGGACTGGACAACCTCGAGTACTACCTGCACGCCCCGCACCGGCCCGCCCAGTACGTGGATGTCACGGGCACCGGCAACACGGTGGACTTCCGCTCCACCCGGGCCGTGCAGCTGGTGCTGGACTCGCTGCGCTACTGGGCCGGCGACGTCGGCGTGGACGGCTTCCGCTTCGACCTGGCCGTGACGCTGGGCCGTGATGCCTCCGAGTTCCAGGCACGTCACCCGCTGCTGATCGGCATGGCCACCGACCCGGTGCTGCAAAACACCAAGCTGATCGCCGAGCCCTGGGACATCGGTCCGGGCGGCTGGCGCACCGGCGAGTTCCCGGCGCCCTTCCATGACTGGAACGACCGCTACCGCGGCACGGTGCGCTCCTTCTGGCTGCATGACGCCTCCGAGATGTCCAAGGGGCGCCCCGGCAATGACCTGCGGGACCTGGCCACGCGCCTGAGCGGTAGCGCCGACATGTTCGGATACGGCGAGTATCCGGGCGGGCGCGGTCCGCTGGCCTCCATCAACTTCGTCACCGCCCACGACGGCTTCACTCTGCGCGACCTGGTCAGCTACGACTACAAGCACAACCTGGCCAACGGCGAGGACAACCGCGACGGCACCGATGACAACCGTTCCTGGAACCACGGGTTTGAGGGACCGCTGCCGGAGGGCATGGGCGGGGGCCCCATCGAGATCCTGCGACGCCGCTCCTCCCGCAACGTGCTGGGCACCCTGCTCGTCTCCGCCGGCACGCCCATGCTGCTGGGCGGCGATGAGATGGGACGCACCCAGGACGGGAATAACAACTCCTACTGCCAGGACTCCGAGATCTCCTGGTTCGACTGGAATCTGACCACTTGGCAGCGCGACCTGATCGCCACGACGCACTTCCTGATCAGCCTGCGCGACAGCCACCCGGTGCTGCGCCCGACTTCCTTCGCCACCGGTTCCGTCCCCAGCGGCGACGCCCTGCCTGACCTGTCCTGGTTCCGCGCCAATGGTGACCCCATGGACGTGGCCGCCTGGCACGACCCCTGGACCCGGGTAGTGCAGATGCTCCGCTCGGGCACGCCCATGGACGACGCCGACCTCCTACTCGTCATCAACGGCTCCCTGGCCCAGGAGGACGTCACCCTGCCCGACGGCCACGGCACCGACTGGCACCTGATGTGGGACTCGACCTGGGCCGTGCCGCGCCCCCACACCTCGGCCTTCGCGCTGGCGCACAGAGTGAGCCGGGGTCCGGCGGCCCGCGCCCGTGCCCTCAACCCCGCCCGCGCCCGCGCCTCCCGCTCCGGCGCAACGGACTGCCGGCAGGACCGGCCCGGGGACACCACGACGCTGGATGCCCTGTCCTTGCGCATCTACCTGTCCGGGGAGCAGCTGGTCGGGTTGACCGAGGAGCGCCCGCACGCTCTGCCCGAGGAGTAGTCGTCGGCCTGCCCGGTCTAGGATGGCGGCCATGACGCAGCACGACGCGAATGCCGGTTCCCCCTCCAGCAATGCAGCCGGCGGTACGGCCGGCACGAATGCGGAGGACGCCCTGTCGCGCTCCACGGACGCGGCCTCGCTGGCCCGCTCACTTGCCCGTAGTGCCGAGATCGAGGCCGACCTCGACGTGAACCCGGGCCGCTACCGGATGCTCACGGGCGTGCGCCCGACTGGCAACATGCACCTGGGCCACTACTTCGGCACGATGCACTCCTGGAAGGGCATCCAGGACCGGGGCGTGGACACCTGGATCCTGGTAGCGGACTACCAGGTGATCACCGACCGCGACGGCGTGGGCCCGATCCGTGAGCGCGTCCTGTCACTGGTGGCGGACACCCTGGCAGTCGGCGTGGACCCGCGGCGCTCCACAATCTTCGCCCACTCCGCCGTCCCGGCCGCCAATCAGCTCATGCTGCCCTTCCTGTCCTTGGTCACCGAGTCCGAGCTGCACCGCAATCCAACCGTCAAGGCGGAGCTGGAGGCCACCGACGGGCGCGCCATGACCGGCCTCATGCTCACCTATCCGGTGCACCAGGCCGCTGACATCCTGTTCTGCCAGGCGAACCTGGTGCCGGTGGGCAAGGACCAGCTGCCCCACCTGGAGCAGGCTCGCATGATCGCCCAGCGCTTCGACAAGCGCTACGGGCGGGCGGTCAAGGAGCACCCGGTATTCCGCCGGCCGGAGGCGCTGCTGTCCCAGGCGCCACTGCTACTGGGCCTGGACGGGGAGAAGATGAGCAAGTCCCGCCACAACACCATTGAGCTGCGCATGAGCGCGGACGAGACCGCCAAGCTGCTCAAGAAGGCCAAGACGGACTCCGAGCGGCACATCACCTATGACCCCGAGGGCCGGCCGGAGGTGGCGAACCTACTCACCCTGGCCTCGTTGTGCGGGGCCGGGGACCCGCAGTCGCTGGCGGAGCGGATCGGCGACGGCGGCGCCGGCACGCTCAAGCGCATCACCACCGAGGCGGTCAACGAGTTCTTCGCCCCCATCCGCGCCCGCCGCGCCGAGCTCGCCGCCGACGAGGACTACCTGCTGCAGGTACTGGCAGACGGCAATGCCCGGGCCAACACGGTGGCCGAGCAGACCCTGCACGCGGTACGCACGGCCATGCACATGAACTACTAGGGCGCCGGTGGGCCACATGCACACGCGCAGACAGGTACGCTTGCGCTGTGACCCCTAACACGACGCCGCGCACGGCGAAGACGAAGTCAACCAGCCACGCTGCTCCCGCCGCTGCGGCGCAGCCCGCACCCGCCCAGGTGCCCCAGCCGGCACCGTATGCACCGGTGGGACGAATCCCGGTGACGGAGGTCTTCCCCGTCGTGGAGGACGGGCGCTGGCCGTCAAAGGCCGTGCCCGGCGAGGTCTTCCCCATCCGGGCGACGGTGTTCCGGGAGGGGCACGATCGCTTTGGAGCCACCGCCGTCCTGGTGCGGCCAGACGGCACCGACGGTCCCAGCGCCCGCATGTACGAGGTCGGCATCGGCCTGGATCGCTATGAGGCGCGTCTGGCGGCGGACTTCCCAGGCGACTGGGGCATCCGCGTGGAGGGGTGGTCGGACCCCTACGGCACCTGGGCCCACGATGCCGGGGTGAAGGTTCCCGCAGGCGTCGACGTGGAGCTGATGCTGGAGGAGGGCGCCCGCGTGCTTGAGCGCGCAGCCGCTGTCCCGGGCCGGGCCGAGGGTGACGCCGAGGCCCTGCTGAACGCCGCCGTCGCCCTGCGTGATGACTCCGCCTCCGCCACCGACCGGCTCTCCGCCGGGCTGTCTGCGGACGTTGCGGCAGTCCTGGACCGGCTGCCGCTGCGCGATCACGTATCTCCCTCGGCCACCTACCCGCTGCAGGTGGATCGGCAGCGGGCCCTGGCAGGCTCCTGGTACGAGATCTTCCCCCGGTCCCTGGGAGCGCATCGGGATGAGCAGGGCGTGTGGCAGACCGGCACACTGCAATCGGCCACTCAGCGACTCGGCCGCATCGCCGCCATGGGCTTTGACGTCCTCTACCTGACCCCGATCTCCCCGATCGGCACCACCAACCGTAAGGGTCGCAACAACACGCTCAACGCCCTGCCCGGGGACCCGGGTTCCCCGTACGGCATCGGCTCCCCCGAGGGCGGGCACGACGCCATCCACCCGGATCTGGGCACCTTCGACGACTTTGACGCCCTGGTGGCGCGTGCCCGGGAGCTCGGCATGGAGGTGGCCCTGGACCTGGCCCTGCAGTGCTCCCCGGACCACCCCTGGGTGACCGAGCATCCCGAGTGGTTCACCGTCCTGGCCGATGGCTCGATCGCCTACGCCGAGAACCCGCCCAAGAAGTACCAGGACATCTACCCCCTCAACTTCGATAACGATCCCGAGGGCATTTACCAGGCGATACTGGAGGTGGTACGCACCTGGATCAGCCACGGGGTGACGATCTTCCGGGTAGACAACCCGCACACCAAGCCCCTGCCCTTCTGGCAGCGTCTGATCCGCCAGGTGCGTGAGGACAACCCCGAGGTGCTGTTCCTGGCGGAGGCCTTCACCCGCCCGGCGATGATGCGCACCCTGGCAAAGATCGGCTTCCACCAGTCCTACACCTACTTCGCCTGGCGCAACACCAAGCAGGAGCTGACCGATTACCTGGTGGAGCTGTCCCAGGAGACCGCGCACGTCATGCGCCCCACCTTCTGGCCCACCACGCACGACATCCTCACGCCCTTCATGACCAACGGGAAGGTTCCCGCCTTCAAGCTGCGTGCCGTACTGGCCGCCACCATGTCCCCCACCTGGGGCATCTACTCCGGCTACGAGCTGGCCGAGTCGGTGCCGCGCCCCGGGTATGAGGAGCAGATCGACAACGAGAAGTACGAGTACAAGCAACGCGACTTCGGCGCCGCACGCGTCAACGGCATCGAGGCTCTGCTCACTGCGCTGAACGCTGCTCGTCACGCCCACCCGGCGCTCCAGCAGCTGCGGGATGTCTGGTTCCACCCCACCAGTGACGACAACCTGATCGCCTACTCCAAGCGGGTGGATGCCGCTCACTCTCCTAGCGGGAAGGACGACGTGGTGCTGACGGTGGTCAACCTGGACCCCTATGGCGCCCACGAGGGCGAGATCTACCTGAACCTGGAGCAGCTGGGCCTGCCCGGTTGGGTGGACGGTTCCCGGCCAGTGCTGCGGGTCACCGATGAGCTGACCGGCGACGTCTACGACTGGTCCGGGCAGAACTATGTGCGTTTGGACCCCTTCTCAGGCCGTGTAGCCCATGTCTTCTCAGTCGAGCCTCTGTGAGGAGCAGCTGCGCGTCCCCGGCCTGATCACAACCGGAGGGGCCCCGTGACCGTAACCGGCGTTCCCGGCCTGCCCCACCCGTGCAGCACTGGTTGGCGTCCGGTATCCGGCACGAGCGCCGTGGCGCGCTCCCCCTGGCTGACGACTCAGCGGATTACCCGGCTGACTGCTGGGCCTGCCACTCAGTCAGACGCTCGGCGTGATGCCCAGTTGGCGATCGCTGGGCCCGTGGGGCAGCCCCCTCGCGGCCGCCGGCTGCCTGCCGCCCCAAACTGTCAGGAGGACCGATGAGTCATTCGACGGCCGCCATGCCGGATACGCCGGCATGGCCCGACGACGCCTCCTTGCTCGCGGCGCTGGGGAGCTGGATGGGCCAGCGCCGCTGGTATCCGCTCAAGGGGGAACCCGCCCACGGCCCATTGCGGATGGTGGGATCCTGGAACCTGGGCGAAGGCGTACGGGACCTACTGGTGGCAGTACCCCGACGCGAGGCGGGCGCCGTGCTGGTACACGTGCCCCTGGTGCTGGAGCCTCGCGCCACACCGGGCGACTTCGCCGCCGCAGGCGAGGCCGAGGGCAACGCCGGCTTCGTCATCCCCGACTCCGAGGGCGGGTCCCTGACGCTGGTCGACGGCGCCCACCACCCCCGCTTCTGGCGGGCTTGGGCGCAGTCTGCGCTGGACGCGGGCACCACCCTCGGCGGCACCGGGGCGCAGGCGATCGCCGAGCGCGCCGACCGGCTGCGAGTCACCACCGGCCAGCAGTCCAACACCTCGGTGGTCCTGCCGTCTCCGGGCGACCACCCGGCGGCAGGAGCGGCCGATGCCGCCACCGGTGACCTGATCGTGAAGCTGTTCCGTGTGCTCTCGCCGGGACGCAACCCGGATGTGGAGGTATCAGTCGCGCTGGCGCGCGATGGCTGGGACCGCGTGCGCACCCCCGTGGCATGGACCACGCTGACTTGGTCCGATACCGCCACCGGCGCCCAGCTGACGGCGGACGCGGCCGTGGCCTGCACTTTCGTGCCCCGTGCCGAGGACGGCTTCGAGCTGTTCTGCGAGCTCGCGGGTGCCGACGACGCCGACGGTCCGCGACGAGACCGTGCGCTCACCCTGGCCCGGGACCTGGGTGACACCACCGCCCAGATGCACGCGCGCCTGGCTGCGTCGCTGGCCGGCTCTGCACCACCCGCCCCCGGCGAGCTGGCGCAGGCGCTGCGCGAGCGGGCTCATTGGGCCATGGATGAGGTACCCGAACTGGAGAACCGGCTGCCGCGGCTGCGCGACCGTGTGGAGGCGGTCCTGGCCGAGCTCTCGGCGCTGGACCGGTTGGAGGCGGCCACTCGCGTCCACGGCGACTACCACCTGGGACAGGTGCTGCACGCCGTCGACGAGGACCGCTGGTACGTACTGGACTTCGAGGGTGAACCCCTGCGGCCACTGGCCCAGCGCAGCCGCCCGGACCAGCCCCTGCGCGACGTGGCCGGCATGCTGCGCTCCTTCGACTACGCGGCCGAAGTCGGTCATGCCGCACATCCTGACTGGCTGCCGGCCGTGCGCGGCGCCTTCCTGGAGGGCTACTGGGCCGCCGTGGAAACCGCTGCGGCTGCTGCCGAGACCGCTGATCGGCCAGGCCCCGGTGCCAGGCAGACCCTGCTCAAGGCCCTCGAGCTCGACAAGGCCCTGTACGAGGCCGTCTACGAGGCCCGCAATCGTCCCGACTGGATCTCAATCCCGCTTCATGGCATCGAGGTGATGCTGAACAACTGATACCCAAGTGTCTGACGCTTCCGGCAACAGTCGCGTAAGACACATCATCCACGCCGGGTTGCACCGGTATAAAGTCCCCCCTCAGCCGGTCACCGCATGGGAGAGTGAGAACATGACCGACGTCACCAGCCCCGAGCCCGCCCCCGAATCCAACGACGCCCCGCCGCCGGATGCCACTGGCCCCGCGCCCGTCCCGGTAGACCCCTGGGTCCTAGCGGATGTCGCCTATGCGCGGTACCACAACCCGCATGAGGTGCTCGGCGCCCATGTGGGCGCCGAAGGCGTAACCATCCGCACCGTGCGCCACCTCGCCGACGCCGTCGTCGTGGTCACCGGGGAGGGTTCCTTCCCCGCCCGGCATGAGCAGGACGGCGTGTGGGTCGCCGTCGTGCCCGGGGACACCATTCCGGACTACCGGATCAAGGTGACCTACGGGGAGGAGACCATCACCGTCGACGACCCCTACCGCTTCCTGCCGACTCTCGGCGAGATGGACACCTACCTCATCTCCGAGGGGCGCCACGAGGAGCTGTGGGAGGTGCTGGGCGCGCACGTCAAGCGCTACTCCGGCTCCATGGGGGACGTCGAGGGGGTCGCCTTCGCGGTGTGGGCGCCCAACGCCCGGGCCGTGCGCGTGGTGGGCGACTTCAACTACTGGGACGGCACCGCCTCCGCCATGCGCTCCCTGGGCGCCTCCGGCGTGTGGGAGCTGTTCATCCCCGGTGTGGGCGTGGGCGCCCGCTACAAGTTCGAGCTGTGCTTCCAGGACGGCTCCTGGCACCAGAAGGCCGACCCCATGGCGCGTGCCACCGAGGTGCCGCCCGCCACCGCATCCGTGGTCACCGACCGCTTCCACGAGTGGAACGACGAGGAGTGGATGTCCCGCCGCGCGGTCACCGACCCGCACTCCGGGCCGATGAGCGTGTACGAGGTACACATCGGCTCCTGGCGGCAGGGCCTGGGCTACCGGGGCCTGGCCGACGAGCTGGTCCCCTACGTCAAGGACGCCGGCTTCACCCACGTGGAGTTCATGCCCGTGGCCGAACACCCCTTCGGCGGCTCCTGGGGCTACCAGGTCTCCGGCTACTACGCCCCCACCGCGAGATTCGGAACCCCGGACGACTTCAGGTACCTGGTGGACCAGCTGCACCAGGCCGGCATCGGCGTCATCCTGGACTGGGTGCCCGCCCACTTCCCCAAGGACGAGTGGGCGCTGGCGCGCTTCGACGGAACCGCCCTGTACGAGGACCCGGACCCGCAGCGCGGCGAGCACCCTGACTGGGGCACCTACGTGTTCAACTTCGGCCGCAACGAGGTGCGCAACTTCCTAGTGGCCAACGCCCTGTACTGGCTGGGCGAGTTCCACATCGACGGCCTGCGCGTGGATGCTGTCGCCTCCATGCTCTACCTGGACTACTCCCGCGAGGAGGGCCAGTGGCACCCCAACCAGTTCGGCGGCCGGGAGAACCTGGAGGCGATCAACTTCCTTCAGGAGGCAACCGCCACGGCCTACCGGAAGAACCCCGGTACGGTCATGATCGCCGAGGAGTCCACCGCCTGGCCGGGCGTGACCGCTCCCACCGAGTACGGCGGCCTGGGATTCGGCCTGAAGTGGAACATGGGGTGGATGAACGACACCCTGCGCTACCTGGCCGAGGAGCCCATTAACCGCCGCTACCACCACGGGGAGCTGACCTTCTCCCTGGTGTATGCCTTCTCCGAGCAGTTCATCCTGCCGCTCAGCCACGACGAGGTCGTGCACGGCAAGGGCTCCCTGCTGTCCAAGATGCCGGGTGACGCCTGGCAGGAGCTGGCGGGTCTACGCGCGCTGTACGCCTACCAGTGGTCCCACCCCGGCAAGCAGCTGCTGTTCATGGGGCAGGAGTTCGGGCAGGGCGCCGAGTGGAACTCGGAGAACTCCCTGGACTGGTGGATCCTGGACGATCCGGGCCACACCGGCCTGCTGCGTCTGGTCAGCGACCTTAACGCCTTCTACAAGGACTCCCCCGCACTGTGGTCCGATGACTTCTCCCACCGCGGCTTCGAGTGGATCGAGGCGGGCGACGGCGACCACAACGTCCTGTCCTACCTGCGCAAGGGCACAGGTCCGGACGGGCGCTCGGACCTGGTGGCGGTGATCGTCAACTTCGCCGGCACCCCGCACGAGGGCTACCGGGTGGGCCTGCCTTTCGCGGGCGGCTGGGAAGAGGTCATCAACACCGACGCCCCCGAGTACGGCGGCTCCGGCGTGGGCAACCTCGGGCACGTCGAGGCCGAGGAACTGCCCTGGAACGGCCGCCCCGCCTCGGTGCGGCTGCGGGTCCCCCCGATGGGTGCCATCTTCCTGCGGCCGTC
>NZ_PIZD01000048.1:64336-118990 GCF_010365615.1 Actinomyces sp. 565 | reverse complement strand
GGCCCGGCGGCGTTGAAACGCCGCCGGGCCCCTCGGCAGTGGTCGCCTCATCTTCCACCCGTCCTCCGCGCACCACGGTCAGCACAGGTTGAGTCCCAGGTCCTCGGGCAGCTCCAGTCCCGAGACGAGCAATCGCGCCTGGAGGACATCGCATTCGGTCATCCGGCCGGATGGCCCGGCGCGTCTCACACTCCAGCAAGGCATGGACCTTAGGCCCTGTTTCATGCGGATCAAGGGCCTTTTCGACTACGTCGCCGTTAAGTCCCACACCGTTGTGAGCAAGAAAGCTGGCGCGTGACCTTGTAGAGACGGGTATGGTCCCGGTGCATGCATGCGTGCGGTCCCCGCCCCAATAGCGAACCAACGCAATGTACACTCTTTCAGCCGTTGCAGGTGCTTCTTGCAACGGCGGTCTCCGTAGTCTGACAAGGGAAGAAGAATGACGCAGAACCTGGTCCAGACCGTGCCCTCCCAGGTCAGGTCCGCCTCCGGTCGCCCCGCCGGCGCCTCCACGCAGATGGAGGTGTGGCAGGGACTTTCCGCCGCCGTCGTCGACGCCATCGCAGACGACTGGTACGCCACCGAGCAGAAGTACCGCGCTGGCCGGATGGAGCACTACTTCTCCGCCGAGTTCCTTGAGGGACGCGCCCTGCTGAACAACCTGACCAACCTCGGGCTGGTTGAGGAGGCCACCCAGGCCGTCAACGCCTTCGGCCAGAACCTGACCGACATCCTCGAGCAGGAACCCGACGCCGCTCTGGGCAACGGTGGGCTCGGCCGCCTGGCCGCGTGTTTCCTGGATTCCTGCGCCACCCTGGACCTGCCGGTGGCCGGCTACGGCATCCTGTACCGCTACGGGCTGTTCAAGCAGCTGTTCGAAGACGGCTTCCAGACCGAGCACCCCGATCCGTGGATGGAGGAGGGCTACCCCTTCGTGGTGCGCCGCGAGGAGGCGCAGCGAATCGTCCGCTACAACGACCTGACCGTGCGCGCTGTCCCCTACGACATGCCGATCACCGGCTACGGCACCAAGAACGTGGTCACGCTGCGGCTGTGGCGGGCTGAGCCCATGGAGGAGTTCGACTACGACGCCTTCAACTCCCAGCGCTTCACCGACGCCATCGTTGAGCGCGAGCGCACCGCCGACATCTCCCGCGTGCTCTACCCCAATGACACCACCTACGAGGGCAAGGTGCTGCGGGTGCGCCAGCAGTACTTCTTCTGCTCCGCCTCCCTGCAGGAGATCGTCGACAACTACGTCACCCACCATGGTGAGGACCTGAGCGGCTTCGCGGACTTCAACTCCGTCCAGCTCAACGACACCCACCCGGTGCTGGCTATTCCCGAGCTCATGCGCCTGCTCATGGACGAGCACCACTTGGGCTGGGACCAGGCCTGGAAGATCGTCACCAAGACCTTCGCCTACACCAACCACACGGTGCTGGCCGAGGCCCTGGAGACCTGGGAGATGTCCATCTTCGACCGCCTGTTCCCCCGCATCGCCGAGATTGTCCGCGAGATCGACCGCCGCTTCCGCCAGGACATGGCCGAGCGCGGTCTGGACCAGATGCGGATCGACTACATGGCTCCGCTGTCCGGCGACAAGGTGCGCATGGCGTGGATCGCCTGCTACGCCTCCTACTCCATCAACGGCGTGGCCGCGCTGCACACCGAGATCATCAAGCGCGACACTCTCAAGGAGTGGCACGACATCTGGCCCGAGCGCTTCAACAACAAGACTAACGGCGTGACCCCGCGCCGTTGGCTGCGCCAGTGCAACCCCCGGCTGTCCGCGCTGCTGGATGAGGCGACCGGTTCGGATGCCTGGGTCAAGGACCTGTCCCTGCTCGGTGCGCACACCGACGCCGTCGACGACGCGCTGCTGGACCGGCTCGCCGAGATCAAGCACGCCAACAAGGTGGACTTCGCCGCCTGGGTGGCCGAGCGCGAGGGGATCGAGATCGACCCGGACGCGATCTTTGACGTGCAGATCAAGCGCCTGCACGAGTACAAGCGCCAGCTCCTGAACGCCATCTACATCCTGGACCTGTACTTCCGTATGAAGGAGGACCCGTCGCTGCAGGTGCCGCCGCGCGTGTTCATCTTCGGCGCCAAGGCGGCTCCGGGATACATCCGCGCCAAGGCCATCATCAAGCTGATCAACGCGATCGCGGACCTGGTCAACAACGACCCGGTGGTCTCCCAGACCCTGAAGGTGGTCTTCATCCACAACTACAACGTCTCCCCCGCTGAGCACATCATCCCGGCCGCGGATGTCTCCGAGCAGATCTCCATGGCCGGCAAGGAGGCCTCCGGGACCTCCAACATGAAGTTCATGATGAACGGAGCCCTGACCCTGGGTACGCTCGACGGCGCCAACGTGGAGATCCTCGACGCCGTTGGGGATGACAACGCATACATCTTCGGAGCTACCGAGGACGAGCTGCCCGCCCTGCGCGCCTCCTACAACCCGCACGCTACCTACGAGTCCGTCCCCGGGCTCAAGCGGGTGCTGGACGCCTTCACCGACGGCACGCTGGATGACAACGGCTCCGGCTGGTTCGCGGACCTGCGCCGCAGCCTGCTGGAGGGTGCCGACGCGGACGTCTACTACGTGCTGGGCGACTTCGCCGCCTACCGCGAGGCCAAGGACGCCATGGCCGCCGACTACGCCGATCAGCGTGCCTGGCAGCGCAAGGCCTGGGTGAACATCACCCGCTCCGGCCGCTTCTCCTCCGACCGCACCATCAGCGACTACGCCGAGGTGTGGGGTATCGAGCCGCAGCCGATCGCCTGACGGCCACCGACTCGGACTCCGGACTAGCGTGACGGCGCCCGCCCCCTGCTATGGGGCGGGCGCCGTCGTCTGTCTGCGCGTTGCCTGCGTCACGATCCGCGCCCACGGCACCTGACCGATGCGGGCACCACTTACGCAGTCAGTCAGCCGCATAACATCATGAACATGCGGGTCGCGGCGACCTCAGTACAGGATGGTGGCGAGCTGGCGGCGGGCCCGGGCGACCTCGGGGGCGGTGGTCCCGATGACCTCGAACAGCTCCAGCAGGCGCACTCGGGCCTGCTCACGGTCCTCGCCGCTGTGACTGCGCACGGCTTCCAGCGCCCGCCCCAGGCAGGCGTTGACATCTCCCAGAGCGAGAGCGGCATCCGCGCCGGCGAGCTGGGCGTCCAGGCCCGCGCCGGGGGCATCTGCCGCCGCCAGCAGCTCGGCTGGGTCCTGGCCGTCCATACGGGCGAGCATGCGGACCTGGTTACGAGCCGCCTTCAGCTCGTCGTCGGCGGGCGCATTGGCGATTGCGTGATCGTAGACCGCCTCTGCCGCAGCCCAGTCGCCGCGCTCGATGGCCTCGCGGGCCTCTCGCTCCACCTCCGTCTCCTCCGGCTCGGTGGGAACGGCGGCCTGCGCCGAGGCATCGACGGCGACCTGGCCATCGACGCCGTTGCGTGCGGCCACCTCCAGCAGCTGGTCGAGTACGGCGCGCAACTGCTCCTCGGGGACACTGCCCTGGAACATTGGCACCGGCTGGCCGGCGATCAGCGCTATTACCGTGGGCACGGCCGTGGCCTGCAGCGCCTGCGCCACTTCAGGCGCGGCGTCCACGTCCACGCGGGCCAGCTGGAAACGGCCCGCATACTCTCCGGCCAGTCGCTCCAGCAGCGCCGCCAGGTCGGTTGAGGCCTGTGAACGGGGCGTGTGCAGCACTACGACTACCGGGACACGCGCTGAGCCCTCGACGATGTCACGCAGATTGGATGCGTCCACGTCCACGACCAGGTCTCCCGCGCCGCCTGAGTCGAGGACGGCACCGCCCTGTGCGCCACTGACCGGCGCCGTAGTCGGTGAGGCCCCTTGCTTGGGGGCCAGGGCGGACAGGTCGACGGCACCGAACATGCTCATGGTGTGCCTTTCTCGGGCAGGGCCCGCAGTCTGTCAGTACAGCTTGTTCCGTTACGCCTGGGAGCGTAGTCCCACCCGAAGTGCGGATCGGTGCTCGTTCGCCCCGGGCGTCAGTCGGTGGCTTCGGCGTCCTCTGCGGGCGCCTGGGAGTCGTCGCGCGAGACCGAGGCGAGTACCAGGTCCATTCCCAGGGCGGAGGCATTGGCCTCGGCATCGGCGGCGGGGATGAGGAAGGCGATCATGACGTCGTAATTCGCTGTGGCGGCACCAACGACCTCCCGGTCCTCGCCCATCAGCGCCCCCACGTTGCCGTCAAGCGCGAGGTTCGCCCCAGCGACGGTCTTCTTGTACTCCGTTGCGAAGCTCAGGGTAGTCATGGTGATGACGCCGCCATCGGCCGTGCGCAGGCTCTTGAACCCGTCGGTGCCCACCTTGGCGCTGACACTGACCTCGCCTACCTCTGAGAGGTCGGCACTGCGTTCCGCGGCGATGCGCTGGCGCAGGATGTCGTCGGCGAAGAGCTTGCCATTGTCGCCGTCAGGGTTGTTGAGAGCATCTACGTAGGCGTCCAGAACCTCCTGCGGGCTGGCCTTCAGGCCGGTGGAATCGTCTGCCGCAACCTGCTCGGTGCCTACGGCCGGGGCGTAGGTGGAGGGGATCTCGACGCCCGCAAAGAGCTGGGTCCAGCCCCACAGCTGATAGTTCTCCCTGGCTGAGTCCTGCGTGAGGGCAAGGAGGTAACCCTGCTCATCCTCGGCGAAATCGGTGATGGTCAGCACCGTGCGGGGGAAATCGGTGGCCAGCGCCACCGTCCCCGCCTGGCTGTCGGTGGTGAAGGTGTGTACCACTGAGTCGTCCGAGGCGGCCGCTGCGAGCTTGTACTCCTCGCCGCGGATGCGGGCCGCGGGACCGGTTAGGTATCCCTTCAGGGCCTCCGCATTCTTGTCCGCGTCCGCTGCGTCCATCCCTGTCTGAATGCGCTTGAGGATGGTGGTCAGCCGCTCGGAGTCGAGCACCGGCTGCGGCGTCGGACTGAAGGCGTCGGCAGCGTTCTTAGGCACGTCCTGCGAGCACGCGGCAAGTGCAACGGCTGTCACTGCGGTTGTCGCAGAGGTAATGAAGGCGCGGCGGCTGGTGATCATGCGTGGTGCTCCTCGTCGGACTGTTCATTGCGGGGATCGGCAGTACCGTCTTCACCGTCGTCGGCGCGGTCGTCTTCGGCGGGGTCCTCGCCGCCTGCCTCGGCACCGGAGGGGGCTTGCGCGGACTGGCTGTCCGCATCCGCCTGCTCAGCCTCCGCGGTGTTCTCGTACTCGGCCAGTGCGTCCGGCTCCAGCACGTCGAGCTCGGCCGTTTGGGCAGCGTCGGGGCCGTCTGCGGCGACGTCTCCGGCCGACTGCGCAGGGGCGTCCGCGTCGGTCGTCCCCTCCGCCGTAGCCAGTGCCAGCGGAACGTCGTCGGCGAGCTCACGGCCGGCTCTGTAAGCGGCGGTGGCCTCGGCATCGAGCCCCGGGACGACGGCGCTGCCACGGGCCGCACCGGAGGCCCCGACGGCGTCGATCCCCGCCGCGAGGTCCTCCGGCTCGGGGGCGGGTGCCTGAGGAACGGAAGGCGCTTCCACCCCGCCGAGGTACACGGCCCCGGTGCGCGGGTCTACCCACTCCTCACCGGCTTGCTCGGCACGTTCCTTGTCTCGCTGCTCGCGGCGGGTCAGTGGTCGGTCCGGATCACCGATCTGCGGGATGCCCACAGTAGCCACCGAATCCGCCTGCGCCATGCGTGCGGCTCGCTGTGCGGCACGGGCGCGTCGCTGCTCGTCCGCGTGCCGCATCTGGATGTCGATCAGGAACAGGAAGACGCCCACCAGCAGCAGCATGCCGCCCAGCACCAGGCCGGGGATGAGCCAGGGAGTGGACACGTGCCGCGGCCAGGACAGCGACAGCTGAGGGGCGTTGGAGGCGCCGTCGGTGGCTACCAGCACCACCAGGTCAGATCCGGAGGTGTCCAGCTCGAGCGTGGCCGAGCCGGTGCCCGTCTTGGAGGTGATCCACAGGTCCGAGTCAGCGGGATCGGCATCGCTGTTCTCCAGGTCGGTGCATCCCTCGGATCCCTCTGTCACCGCGGACTCCGCGGCGGTAGCCGCGGCGGTCGCGTCCTCGGAGGACGCGGAGGCCGCGGATGTGGGGACCGCCGCGTCTTCGGGACAGCGTGTAGTTACCGCCTCGGAGGCGAGCGTGTTCCAGTCCAGCAGGCCGGTCACGGAGATGAAGGGGTCCGCGGCAAGCCAGGCGTCGACATCCTGCGCATGCCCGACCGCGATGAAGACCTGCTGATCGGCTGATGCGGCGGTGGCGGTGACCTTCACGTCGGACTCGACGAGGCTCAGTACGCCCGGCTCGGTGACGACGTAGTGCTGGTCGGGGTTCTGGGCGAGGCTCGCCTGTGCAGTCGAGCTGGGGCGCCACACGGTGGCGGAGCAGACTGCCAGGGCAATGGCGACCAGGCCGAGAACGGCAATGATCACGCTCAGGATCCGTCGATTCACGACGCGCTTCTCCTCGGACTCGTGGACATGGACCCGCCTAGCCGACGGGCAGGCGTGCACGACTCGCATCGACGCCGCGGTAACGGCGAAGGACGCGGCCGTGCGCCAGAATCCCATGAGCGCCGCCGGCTCGCACCGCTACCGGCGAAGATCACAGGCTGCTGCGCCATAAGCTGAAGCCTAGGTCAAAGTCCGGCTCCGCGCTGATCACAGGGCCGGGACGCGCCGAGTCGTCGCGGTCATCGCGGCACCGCCGAGCCTACTGACAAGTCGAATCCGTGGATTTACGGCGGTGGCCGCGAGGCTCCCCGGACAACCGCAGTATTTACCGATTCCGCGCGGATTGTGCAGGGGCTACGCTGTGTTGGTGGGGCCGTCCCAACCCGGCCCAGGAGGAGAGTTGACGTGGCCGAGGACACCGAAGAGTTCGCCATCACCATGCGTGGATACGATCGTGCGCAGGTCGACCAGCGGCTGGAGGCACTCAATCGCCAGCTGCGGGATGCCCGCCGCGAGGTCGCCAGCCTCGACCAGCGGGCGATGACCCTGGCCGGTGAGCTCGCGGAGGCCCAGCGGCGCTTGCGTGAGTCCGACAAACCGACCTATGCGGGGCTGGGGTCACGTATCGAGCAATTGCTGCGCAGCGCCGAGGAGCAGAGTGCCTCCGTCCTGTCTAAGGCGAACGCGGAGGCGAATGCGCTGCTGACCCGCACGCGCGCCAATGCGGCGAACCTGTCCGAGCGCAGCTCTTCCGAAGCGGCCTCTCTCCTGTCCGACGCCCGTCGCGACGCCGCTGAGCTGCGCGCCCGCAGCAAGAGCGAGGCGGACACCACGCTGGCTAACGCCCAGGCCCGGGCGGACGAGCTTGTCGGCACGGCTGAGCGCCGGGCAGCCCAGATTTCCGCTGACGCCGAGTCCGCCGCCACCGAGCTCCGTGCCACTGCGGAGCGTGAGGCCCAGGTCGTACGTGCCCAGGCGCAGAAGGCTGCGGCGCAGCTGGCCGTGACCTCCGAGCGTGAGGCCACCGAGCGGCGTGATTCCGCGACGCAGGAGGCCGAGGAGCTGCGGCGCTCCACTTCCGAGCAGACGGAGTCGGCACTTAACGCAGCAAGGGAGGAGGCCCGGCTCACCGTTGAGAAGGCCCGCGCCGAGGCGGAGGAGCTGCTGAGCTCGGCACGCCGCGAGTCCGATGAGCTGCGCCGTTCGGCCCAGGCTGATGCAGAGGCCGCTCGCGCGCAGGCCGCAGAGCTGCGTCAGCAGGCCACTTTGGAAGTTGCGGCCGCGCACGAGGCCGCCGCCCAGGAGGATGCGGCCGCGCACGAGGCCACGCGCAGCCGTATCGCACAGATGCATGAGCAGGCACAGGCGCAGGCGGCCGATGCCGAGGCTCGACTGGAAGAAGCACTCAAGCGGGCCGAGGCCGTGCGCGCCGAGACCGATGAGTCCGCCCAGGCTCGCCTTGAGGAGTCGACCCGGCAGGCGGAGGAGATTGTGCAGCAGGCCCGCGAGCAGGCCAAGCAGCTGATCGAGGACGCCCGGGCCGACGCCGACGCCGAGAAGTCCGCGGCAGCGCGGGATGTGGAGGAGCTGGAGCGCCAGCGGGACTCCGTTGCCGGCTACCTGGAGGAGATGCGAGGCGTCCTCGGCAACGCGGTGCCTCCGGTTCCGGTCTTCTCGGATGTGATCACCGAGGCGCTGGGAGCCGAGGCCGACGGCGCTCCGGCGCAAGAATCCGATGCAGAGGCCGCAGCCGACGTCGAGGCGGACGAGGCTGAGGATACTGCGGATCTGCAGGCTGAGGGTGATCCGGGCGAGCACCCGCGGTCCACGGCCAGCACCCGGTGAATGCGCGGGGCGGCTCTGCAGCGTAAGCCACCGGGCCGGGCGGGCCGCCGGTCAGGGCCAGGCGCGGCGCACCTGTTCCAGCGCGTCCTCCAGCGGCACTCCCAAGGAGCGCATGGTGGTAACGAAGCGCATGACTTCGCGATCCCCGGCAGCCCCCGACGGGTCGCGCACGAAGGTACCGCGGCGCCCGCGGCCCTCTATATAGCCCTGCGCCTCGAGCTCACGGTATGCCTTCGCCACCGTGTTTATGGCGATGCTCAGCTGGGCCGCGAGAGCACGTGTAGGGGGCAGGCGACTGCCTGCAGGTAGTCGACCGTCCGCGATATCAGCCTTCACCGCCGCACATATCTGCGAGAACACCGGCTCGGTGGAGGTCGGATCAAGGTTGATGTGAAGCCGCGCGGTGCGCCCGTCCCGGGGCTGCGCTGCAAAAGACTCTGGAGGGCGCTGCTGAGGTGGGCTTGGTGACTGCATAGCTCTAGTGTGCGACAAGCGCGCCACAGACACCATGGCACATCGTCGTAGTCTGGTGCTATGGACAGCAAGGACGCCGATTCCTCCCCCGCTCGAGCCGACTCCGCCGACGCCCCGCAAGCACAGCGGTCACCTGCCACCCCGCGTGATTCCGAGCCCGGAGACTGGGCGCAACGCCGTCGGGAGGCCGCGGCCGAGCGCGCCCGGATGCTCGCGGCTAGGCAGAATGCCGAGCATCAGCGAGCCGCACGGATCGTCTCCCTGTTCCTCGCCGTCGCCAAGGCAGAGGGCCTGGCAGCGCAGCCGCTGCGGGTCAAGGGATACGGGGGCGGATCGGCGCGCACCTCGCTGACCGGCTGGTACCTGCGTCAGGATCAGTCGGTGGGTATCGATACCTCTGGGCGCTTCTACATCCTGACCCGGGCACTGGGACTGCGCGATCATCTGTTCGGCGTAGACCCAGCGGAGGAACCGGTCCCCATGACCATTGGTGAGGGCGGTCGCGACGGCGATATCGTGCCGTTGCGCACCGCTCTGGATCGGCTATTACCAGGCTGGGAGGAGCGCTCTCCGGAGCCGCTGGCCTAACCGGTTCGTGCGGCTGCTCCGGGATTGGAAAGCTCTTCTCACCACAGGCGCCGCTCCCAGCACGAGGTATGCCAGTGACGCCGCTCCTCCAAGCCGCGCTCCGGGCCAAACAACGATTCGTTGCTCCATGCCACTACATGCGGGGTGCCGGCTGGGATCGTCCGGTTGCAGCCGGGGCAGAGATAATCCTTGTTCCCGCCACGAACGCGCCGCACCGTGAACTCCGCTCCTCCGGGGCCGACCTGGGTACGCGGCACGGAGGCCAGGCGGTCCATGTCCAGGGGCCTGTGGCCCGCCGCGTAGGGACGCTTGGAGCTGCGGGAGCCTCGATGTGCCATGTGGATGACTGTAGCGCGCTCGCCAATTCGACCGACCTCGGCACGTAACGTCTACCGACCTCGGCGAGGGTGCGGGGTGGGGCGGGGCAAGCCGGGGTGGGGCTGAACGTGTCACCCCTTCACGGAGCCGGCCATCAGGCCGCCAACGAAGTACTTGCCCAGGAAGATGTACACCAGCAGCGTCGGGACGGAGGCGATCAGCGCGCCGGACATCGAGGCGCCGTAGTCGGCCATGATCGAACCGTGCGCCAGGTTGTTCAGTGCCAGCGTCACCGGGCCCGACTGCGCCCCGCCGCCGAAGAACAGGGCGAACAGGAAGTCGTTCCAGGCGCTGGTGAACTGCCAAATGATGACCACCACGAAGCTGGGGATGGATATGGGCAGCACCACCGAGAAGTAGGTGCGCAGCATCCCGGCGCCGTCGACCTCGGCGGCCTCGATCAGCTCGTCGGGAATCGACTCGTAGTAGTTGCGGAAGATCAGTGTGCAGATCGGAATGCCGTAGACCACGTGCATGAGGATCAGCGTCGGGATGCCGAATCCCAGCCCAACCCCGGTGACCATGCGCATCAGCGGAATCATTACTGCCTGGTAGGGGATGAACATGCCGAACAGGATCAGGGTGAACACCACGTTCGCCCCGGGGAAGCGCCACTTGGACAGCACGAAGCCGTTGGCGGATCCCAGCATCGCAGAGATGAGGGAGGAAGGGATCACCAGCATCAGGGAGCGGACCAGGCCGCCCTTGAGCTCGTTCCACGCATTGGTCCAGTTGGTGGTGTCCCAGCTGTCCGGCAGGTACCAGGTGGTAGCCGGAGAGGCCTCCGCCCCGTTCTTGAAGGAGGTGACGAACAGGACGTAGACGGGGATGAGCACAAAGACGAGCGAGGCCAGCAGCAGGACGTAACGAAGCACCTGTCCCCAGGCGATACCCCTGGTCCGGGTAACGGTCCGCTTGGCGGTCAGAGCGGCGGCGTCAACGGCCATGTCAGGACCTGCCCTTCGCGTCGTGGATGAGGTACGGGATGACGGCGATGGCGACGATGACGAGGAGGATCGTGCCGACTGCCGCGGCGTTGGAGTAGTCGTTGTCGGTCATGAAGTTGAACATGTCAATGGCGGGCACCTTCGTGGAGTAGGTGCGCTGGTCCGTGATGGACATGATCAGGTCGAATGACTTCAGCGACATGTGTCCGATGATGATGACGGCGCTCAGGGCGATAGGTGTCAGCTGGGGAAAGATGATCGACTTGTACAGCTGCCACTCGTTGGCGCCGTCCACGCGCGCCGCCTCGCGCAGATCCTCGTTGATTCCCCGGAAGCCTGCGAGGAACAGGGCCATCACATAACCGGCCAGCTGCCAGACCGCGGGGATGGCGATGGCGAGAATGCCGAAGGTAGTGTGCTGCGTCCAGCTGTTCTCCAAGAACCGCAGGCCCGTCATTTCGAACAGGCGGTTGAGGCCGGAGGCCTGTGCCCCCTGGGCGGAATTCAGCAGCCACCGCCACACCACGCCGGAGGCCACGAAGGACACGGCCATGGGGAACAGGAACACCGCCCGGAACAGCCCCTCACCCTTGATCGGCTTATCCAGCAGCCACGCCCACAGGAAGCCGAGGACCAGGGTTCCGGCCAGGAAGGCCACGGTGAACAGAATCAGGTTGAGGAAGGAGTGCTGGAAGTTCGGATTCTTGAACAGGTTGACGAAGTTCTCCAGGCCGACGACGTGCGAGGACCGCCTGCCCGACACCTGCGCCGCAGTGTGAGTGTCCAGCAGGGAGGTGTTGATGTTCACGCCGATCATGCCGTACACGAATATGCCAACGAGGACCAGGGACGGCGAGATCAGCAGCAGCCCCGGCCCCCACTTCCGCCAGTTCGCCTTCCTCCGCCGGGGACGCGACGTCGTTCTAGTGCTCACGATGCTCCTTGAAGTTTGTCGGCTGGCGTCGCCTCGGCCGGGGCGGCAGCACTCGTCTCCCCGCACCCGCGCTGCGTGGGGTGAGACAATATCCAGTGGCGTTCGCCACCGGCATTTGGCAGTGCATTTGCCAGTGCGATTGACAGTGGCGCTGCGCTCGGGGCGGGGCAAGTAGTCGCGCCGCCCCGAGCACGCGGGTCAGGCCACCGAGGCGTATGCCGCGGCAAGCTCGGACTGCAGGGTGGCGACGTCTGAGGCGCCCTGGGCGAACTTGGTCAGGGCGTCATTCATCGCGTCCGACGCCTTGGTCGGCAGGGCGGCGCCGTGGGCGATGGAGGAGACGATCGTGTCCTGGCTGAAGGAGTCCATCGCGGAGCGCTGGTACTCGGAGAACTGCGCCTTCTCTTCCTCGGTCAGGTCTGAGCGGGAGGGGATGGAGCCCTTAACGGTGTTAAAGGCGATCTGCCCCTCCTTGGTGGAGATGCACTGCAGCCAGTTCTTGCCGCCACCCGGGTGCGGGCCGCCATCGGTGAGGGCGAAGGCATCGGCGAGGAAGTCGAACACGCCGTCGGTGCCGGGCACCGGGAAGTAGGTGTAGTCGGTACCCGCGGTCAGGCCCGCGGTGTCGAAGCCGGCCACCGCCCAGTCGCCCATGACGTTGAAGGCGGCCTGGTTCTCGAAGATCGGCCGCATGGCCGGCTCCCAGTCCTCGGTGTACAGGGACTTATCGGTGAAGCCCACGATGGTCTCGTAGTGCTTGAGCGCGGCCGCCACCTCATCGCCCGCCCAGTCGGTACTCCCGTCGAACAGCCCTGAGTAGGAGTCGGCACCGAGGTCGGCGATGAGCACGGACTCCAGCAGTCCGAGCTGGGTCCAGGCCATGCCCATGGTGATGGGGGTGTAACCGGCCGCCTTAACCTTCTCCATGTCCGCGATCCAGCCTTCGATGTCCGTTGCCGGGCTGTCCGGGTCCAGTCCCGAGGCCTTCAGCACCTCGATGGAGGCCCACACCACGTTATTGCGGTGCACGTTTGAGGGGATGGAGTAGATGGCGCCCTCGGAGTCCCTCAGCCGGTCTATGAGGGTCTCGGGGAAGGCGTCGTTGAGACCGAACTCGTCGTACAGGGAGGAGATGTCCAGCAGGTAGCCGGCCTCGATGTCCGCCTGGATCTCGGCGCCGGCGTGGGCCTGGTAGGTGTCGGGCGGGTTGCCGGCGGCCAAGTCCGCGGCGAGCTTCTGCTTGGCCTGGGAACCACCACCGCCGGACACGGCCTTGTTCTCAAACTTGGTTTGCGGGAACTGTTCCTCGAACACCTTCACGAGGGCGGCCAGTCCCTCCTTCTCGGATCCTGCCGACCACCAGGTGACTACGTCGACCTGGCTGTCATCACCCTCACCGACGACCACCGAGTCGGAGCGGGATCCGGATCCGGCACCGGACTCCTCGGTGCCGGTGGTACCACAGGCGGCAAGCGTGGCCAGGACGGCGGTGGTGGACAGGCCCACCATAGCCTGCCGCCGGGACAGAACGGGATTACGCATGGTGTTCTCCTCGAAACGACGCTGTTTCTATGGGAGGGTCGGGGCGGAGTCACCGCCTGGCTGACCACGTCGTCAGCCCAGACCCGGGTGCATTAAGCATAAAGAGTATAAAACGAATAGCTCGCTCACGAAGCCTTTGGTTGCTTGCATCCCGGTAACCCGAACGGCATGGGCCCCGCCTCCAGTGTGGAGGCGGGGCCCATCACTACGGTTGGCAGATCTCAGATCAGGCCCATGCCGGCGACGGCGTTCTTCTCCTCGACGAGCTCCGCGGCGGAAGCGTCGATCTTGGCGCGGGAGAAGTCGTCGATCTCCAGGCCCTGGACGATCTTCCACTCCCCGTCCTCGGCGGTGCAGGGGAAGGAGGAGATGACGCCCTCGGGCACCCCGTAGGAGCCATCGGACATGACCGCGGCGGAGGTCCATGCGGAGGTGGTGCCCAGGCACCAGTCACGGACGTGGTCGATGGCGGCGGAGGCCGCTGAGGCGGCCGAGGAGGCACCGCGCGCCTCAATGATGGCGGCGCCGCGCTTGGCCACGGTGGGGATGAAGTCGTCCTCGACCCAGGCGCGGTCGGCCAGGATGTCGGTGACCGGCTCGCCCTTGATCGTGGCGTGGGTCAGGTCGGGGTACTGGGTGGTGGAGTGGTTGCCCCAGATGGTGACCTTGTCGATGTCGGAGACGTGGCAGCCGGCCTTGGCGGCCAGCTGGGCCAGGGCCCGGTTGTGGTCCAGGCGGGTCATGGCGGTGAAGCGGGAGGCCGGGATGTCGCCGGCGTGGGAGGCTGCGATGAGCGCATTGGTGTTGGCGGGGTTGCCAACCACGAGGACCTTGATGTCGTCGGCGGCGCCGGCGCCCAGCGCCTCCCCCTGGGGACCGAAGATGCCGCCGTTGGCGGACAGCAGGTCGGAGCGCTCCATGCCGGCCTTGCGGGGCATGGAGCCGACCAGGAAGGCAATGTTGGCGCCCTCGAAGGCCTGCTTGGGGTCGTCGAAGATATCAACGGAGCCGAGGGTGGAGAAGGCCGAGTCGAACAGCTCCATGGCAGTGCCCTCGGCGGCCTTGACGGCCTGCGGGATCTCAAGCAGACGCAGGTTGACGCGCTGGTCGGGGCCGAGCAGGGCACCGGAGGCGATACGGAAAAGCAGCGCGTAGCCGATGTTGCCGGCAGCGCCGGTGACAGTGATGTTGACGGGGGCGTTGGCCATGAAGGACTCCTTCGAGACAAGAGACAGTCAGTTGGGGCCCCTGAGGGCCGGTACACCAAGCCTATGCCGTGACCAGGTCGAGCGGCTGGGACGATAGCCGGAGCGGCCGCCGCGCATGGGGAGATCTGGGCTACACCACGGGATGAGCGCGGCGGCGAGAACCTCCGCGCATACACTCGAGTCATGGAGACGCTCACGGACATAGTCGCTCGTATCGCCCGCCGCGATCCTGTTCGCGCCGAGGCTACGCTGCAGGCGGATATCCGCTCCTTCATACTGTCCGCTGAGCTCAACCTGGACGATGAGCAGGTCTACGACGTCCCCATGGAGTCTCAGCTCGGAGACGGAACGCGAAGGCGCATTGACATTGAGACCGGCTCAACTGTCATTGAGGTCAAAAAAGACCTCACCAGACGCCCAGTGCTGCACGACGCAGTCGAGCAGCTCGGCAGGTACGTGCGTCACCGTTGTGATGAGACCGGGACGCGGTTCCTCGGGATTCTTACCGACGGTGCCCACTGGTATCTGTACGTACCTGACCCGAGGCATGGGGACAAGCCCGACGGCGACGACGCCAGACATGGCATCATCGAGGCGGATCACCTACTGATCTCCTCCGGGGAGGATGCGGAGGAACTGCGTTACTGGCTCGGTACCGTGCTCGCCACCAGGGAGAATCTTCCGCCCACGGGAGAGGCGATCATCCGCGAGCTGGGGTCCAACTCCCCCGCGCACGCTGCCGACCACACAACCCTGCGCGCGCTCTATGCGCAAAGCCGCCGGCAGCCCGAGGTCGCGCTGAAGCACGAATTGTGGGGCAAGATGCTCCGCACCGCATTCGGCTCCGGCTTCAAGGACGATGAGTCTCTCTTCATCGATCACACCCTCCTCGTGCTCACCGCAGAGATCATCGCTCACGCCGCCCTGGGCCTGGACATCGCCGCCATTGCGCGGCAGTCCCCCGCGAGCCTGGCCACCGGCACGGCTTTCGCTGAAGCTCGGATACGCGGCGTCGTGGAGTCCGACTTCTTTGACTGGCCTACCGAGGTTCCGGACGGTCTCAGCTTCATCCGCTCATTGACCACCCGCATCTCCCGCTTTGACTGGAGCCACCCCGATCACGACGTCCTCAAGCACCTCTACGAAGCCGTCATCTCCCCAGAGACCCGCCAGGCCCTGGGCGAGTATTACACCCCGGACTGGCTCGCCGAGGCGATGGTTGAGGACACAGTCACGGACCCACTCAGCCAGCGCGTCCTGGACCCGTCCTGCGGATCCGGAACCTTCCTCTTCCACGCGGTGCGCGCCTACCTCGCCGCGGCGCAGGCGGCCGGAATCCAGACCGGTGAAGCGCTCACCTCCCTGACCAGCCATGTCTATGGCATGGACCTGCACCCCGTGGCGGTCACGCTGGCACGAGTCACCTACCTGCTGGCGATCGGCACCGATCGGCTCCAGCAACGCAAGGGAGCACTGTCCGTCCCGGTCTTCCTGGGCGACTCGCTCCAGTGGGAGGAGCGCGCCGACCTGCTGACCGATGACGACGCCGTCACCATCAGCACCGCGGGCTCAGACCTGGCCCAGGGCCAGGAGGCCTTTGCGCTGGAGTCCCCGCTCTTCGACGACGACTTGGTCTTCCCGCGCTCGATCATTGCCAACGCCGAGCGCTTCGACGAACTGCTCAGCGAAATGGCCCGCCTTGCCCTGGACTCCTCCAAGAAGAAACCGGACAACAAACTGATCGACCCGGTCCTGGACCGGCTTCAAATCGCGGATGGCGCCGCGCGGGACACTGTGAGGCGGACTTTCTCCAAGATGCGTGACCTCCAGCGGCGCGGACGCGACCACATCTGGGGCTACTACGTCCGCAACCTTATCCGCCCGCTCTGGCTGGCATTGCCCGATAACCGGGTTGACGTGCTCGTCGGCAATCCGCCGTGGCTGCGCTACAACAAGATGAGCGGGGCGATGCAGGACCGCTACCGCCTGATGGCGCAGGCCAAGGGGCTGCTTTCCGGCCCCAAGGGGGCCTCAAGCAGGGATCTTTCCACGCTGTTCGTCGTGCGCGCGCTGGACCGGTACGGTACACCTGACGCTCGCTTCGCCTTTGTCATGCCTCACGGGACTATCACCCGCTACCCGCACGAGGGCTTCCGCTCCGGCCAGTGGGGACCCGCCCAGGAGGCCGTCTTCGCAACGTCCTGGGACCTGCAGCCTCTCAGCCGGGCGACGGGATTCCCGATGACATCCTGCGTCGTGCGGGGTTGGGCGTCTACGCGCGCCGGAGCGATGTCACCGGTGACGCGGGAGTGGACCGGCAAGCGGGTGTCGACGCGCACCCCGTGGTCGGAGGCGAGCACACGAATTACGCGGGCCAAGGGCAGAGTCCACGTGCAGCAGCGGGACGATGCCGAGGTCTCCCCGTATGACAAGAGATTCCGCCAGGGGGCGATCATTGTTCCACGCGTATTGTTCTTCATTGAAAAGCAGGACGCCGGCCCCCTCGGCCTGGGTGCCGGACGCGTCAAGGTCCTCTCCCGGCGTTCCTCCCTGGAGAAAGCACCGTGGAAACAGGTCGAGAGCCTGACGGGCACCGTCGAGGAGGACTTCCTCCACCCGGTTCACCTCGGGGAGACGCTTCTGCCTTACCGAATGGCGGAGCCGCTCACAGCAGTCATCCCGATCAGCCTGTCCGACCCCCGTTCGATCGCCGACGCGGAGGAGATCGAACGGTACGCGGACCTGGACGCGTGGTGGGAGCACGTGGAGTACGTGTGGAGGGAGCACCGCGTCGCCAGAGAGCGGAAGCCACTCCTGGAACGGATGGACTACGCGTCCCAGCTCTCGGCTCAGTTGCCACTCTCACACGTGCAACGAGTGGTTTACTCCAAGGCGGGGAATCAGCTAACAGCTTCCCGAGTTAGTAATCCGTCAGTTCTCATCGATCACAAGCTCTACTGGGCACCTGTGCGCTCGGAGGACGAGGGACGCTATCTCGTCGGCATTCTCAACTCCCGCGTACTCCTCGAGCGGATCCAGCCGATGCAGGCCGTAGGCCTGTTCGGACCACGCGACTTCGACAAGAACGTCTTCAAGGTCCCCTTCGGCGGCTACGACGCCGCGGACCCCCGCCACCAAACGCTAGTCAAACTCGTCGAGCGGGCCGAGGAGCTCGCCGCGTCCACGGACGTCACAGGCGCAAAAGACTTCAAGGCGGCGCGCAAGACGATCCGCGACGCTCTGGATGCCTCGGGCCTTTCCGAACAGATCGAGCCCGCCGTTGATGCCGTCCTCCCCCACGTGGACCTGTAACCGTATCAACCGCCTGGTCGCTCCTGGCCAGCAGCGGCGATGCGATTGTCAGCCTCCGGGCCGGATATCAGCTACCTTCGCGCGAGCGCGCAGCGCGTCAGCCGAACCAGACGCTCCGCACGCCCGCCTGGGCGGCACAGTGGCTCCAATGATGCCCTCGCGCCCGTGGTCGGAGTCGTTTACCCCGCCGGTTAGTGCTCTACTACGCCACTTCGACTTCTGTTGAAGGGCTCTGAGCCCTTCAACACACACCTAACAGGCGTAGTAGAGACCAAAGGGGAGTATCCAACGTAATCCCTCTGTCCAGCCACAATACCCGTGTGATTCCGCGGGTCCGGGCGCGCGTCAGCGGCTGACGGCGTTGGGGCCCGCGGCGGCGGCGGAGGCCTCCAGCTCCTCGGCGCTGACCACGCCCTCCACGCTGACCCGGTCCAGGTACTTCATGCCGTCGAAGGCCAGCTCGCGGGTGTTCTCCGGCTCCCCCTCGGGCCCTATGCGGCCGTGGGCAAGCCGGTCCACAACGATGGCGATAGCGCCGTCACCGGTGACATTGGTGGCGGTGCCGAAGGCGTCCAGGGCAATGTAGGTGGCGATCATGAGCGCCACCTGGGCGTCGTCGAAGCCGAGCATGCTGGACAGCAGGCCGGTAGCAGCCATGATGGCTCCGCCGGGAACTCCTGGAGCGGCGACCATCGTGATGCCGAGCATGAAGATGAAGCCGATCCACTGCGCGGCGGAAACCGTGATGCCCTGGGTCAGGGCAATAGCAAATGCGAAGGCAAAGATCTTTGAGGTGGAGCCGGCCAGGTGGATGGTGGCGCACAGCGGCACGGTGAAGGAGGCGACGGCGTCGGCCACGCCGTTCTTGCGGGCCTGCCGCAGGGTCACCGGGATGGTGGCCGCCGAGGAGGAGGTACCCAGGGCAGTGAGGTAGGCAGGCAGCATGGTCACCAGCGCCCTCACGGGGTTCTTGCGGCCGACGGCCCCCGCAACCAGGTACTGGACACCCAGGATGAGCACCTCCAGGACCAGCACGACCACGACGACCCGCAGCAGGGTGCGCATAATCGCCCAGGCCTCACCGGTGTAGGTGAGGTTCAGGAAGATGCCGAAGATATGCAGTGGCAGCAGCGGAATGATGATCCGCTCGATCAGGGAGGTGATGATGGCACGGAACTCGATGAATCCCTTGCGCATGACCCCGCGCGGCACCATCGACAGCCCGATGCCGAGCACGAAGCTGAGCAGTAGGGCCGTCATCACTCCCACCGGGGCGGGCATCTCCACGCTGAAGTAGGTGTCCAGGGCACTGCCGGGCTCCTCCACGTCCGCCAGAGTCGTACCGCCCAGGACGCGGGGAAGTGTGGCCGCGCACACCAGGTAGGTGACGAAGCCCGCGAACAGCGTCGAGCTGTAAGCGATGGCGGCGGTGATGGCGAGCCAGCGGCCTGCGCCACGTCCGAGGTCCGCGATGGCGGGCGTGACCAGGCCGATGATGATCAGCGGGATCGAGAAGGACAGGAACTGGCTGAACAGGTTGGAGAAGGTGGAGAAGATTCGACCAACCGGAACCGGTACCAGGTGACTGCCACCGATCTGGATGGAGCCGAGTAGCAGGGCCAGGATGATAGCGGCGAGTACCCACACGAGGATGCCGCCTCGGGCCAGGAACCTGCGCACTGGCCCCGGGGCAGGCTGCCCGGAGGTACCGTCGGGACGCGGGGATGGGTTGCTCATGTACTGCCTTCCGGCTGGATTCGGGCGGTCCGGGACCGCATACTGGGCGGCAGGATGCCACACTCACCGCCACCTGCGCCCCGTCGGACCGTACAGTGGGCCTCCATCTGGGCCTCCACCTGGCCATCCGCCTGGGACCCGGCGCAGCACCGACCAAGCCACCGGCCCCGGGCCTGCCACTGCGCTGTACGCGCGTGGGCAGCACGGTGAACGCGCGGGAGGGCAGCGCCGAACGGGCCAGTGCACCCACGGTCAGTGCACCCGCGGCAGGCCTGCGTAATAGGACAGGGCGAACAGGCCAACCGCGAGCAGCAGCCCGAACACGACGTCAAATCCCCGGCTGCGCGCCGCGATCCAGGTTCCGTCGGGTCGCTGCACCCGGATCACCGCCAGGGCCAGCACCTCCAGCGCCAACCAGATCACCGCCAGACGCCGGTAGCCGAGTAAGGAGAGCACCGGAACGGCCGCTAGCCAGGCCGCCACGGCGACCACCGCGAGCGTGCGGTAGGGCTGCTGCCGCTCGGGGCAGCTGTCCGCTTTGGATCCCCCGTCGTGGCCCACGCCCGAGGCACCCGCCCGTTCGCCTTCCGACGGCGATCCGCCGTCTGCACCGTTCTGGTCGGTCACGGCAGCTACCTTAGTCCCTCAACGGTCGCCCGCGCCGTAGGCGACCGGGGCATTGGGCCCCACCGGGTCAGTGCGCGAAGTGACGGGTGCCGGTGAAGTACATGGTAATGCCCGCGGCCCGGGCGGCGGCGATGACCTCCTCGTCGCGGATGGAGCCTCCCGGCTGAACCACGGCGCGCACGCCGGCGTCGATAAGCACCTGCAGGCCGTCGGCGAAGGGGAAGAAGGCATCCGATGCGGCCACCGACCCCCGAGCGCGCTCGGGGGCCGAGACCCCGGTGCCCGCAGCGTCCACGGCGTCGCCCGCCGCGTCCCCGGTCATGCGGGTACCAAGTGTGTTGGCCCGCTCAACCGCCAGCCTGCAGGAGTCCACCCGGTTGACCTGCCCCATACCAACGCCGACAGTCGCCCCGTCCTGGGCCAGCAGGATGGCGTTGGAGCGCACGGAGCGTATGGCACGCCAGGCGAATGCCAGATCCGCCAGGGTGGCGGCGTCGGCTGCCTCACCCGCCACGAGCTCCCAGCCTGCGAGGGCGTCGCCGGGAGCGTCGACGGCGTCGCGTTCCTGAATCACGGCGCCGCCGGAGATCTGCTTGACCTCCCAGCCACCGCGCTCCGGCGGGTTGACAACGAGGATGCGTAGGTTCTTCTTGGTCGACAGGATCTGCACGGCCTCGTCGTCGTAGGCGGGCGCGGCGATCACCTCGGTGAAGATCGGCTTGATCTGGCGGGCCATGGCGGCCGTGACGGTGGCATTGGTGGCGATGACGCCGCCGTAGGCGGACACGGGGTCGCAGGCGTGGGCCTTGCGGTGCGCCTCCGCCACGTCGCCGGTGGCGGACACGGCCACGCCACAGGGGTTGGCGTGCTTGATGATCGCCACGCAGGTGGCCTCGCCGTGGTCATAGGCAGCGCGGACGGCGGCGTCGGTGTCGGTGTAGTTGTTGTAGCTCATGGCCTTGCCTGACAGCTGCCGGGCGCCGGCCACGCCCGCCCCCGGCGCGGCGTCGGCGGCGGTGTACACGGCGGCCCGCTGGTGGGGGTTCTCACCGTAGCGCAGCGGGTTCAGGCGCGTGTAGGCGTCCCCCACGTAGGCGGGCATGGCGGGCGCGGCGTCGACCGCGTCAGCCTCGAGCCGGTGCGCGAACCAGGAGGCGACGGCGGCGTCATAGGCCGCGGTGTGGGCGTAGGCGGCCGCAGCCAGGGCACGGCGCTGGGCGAGGTCGAAGCCCCCGGCGGCCACGGCGTCGGCCACCTCCTCGTAGCGGGCGGGGTCCACCACCACCGCGACCGACGGGTGGTTCTTCGCGGCGGCGCGCACCATGGAGGGACCGCCGATGTCGATCTGCTCCACGCAGGCGTCGAAACCCGCGCCCGCGGCGACCGTCTGGGTGAAGGGGTAGAGGTTGACCACGACCAGGTCGATCGGGGCTACCTCGAGTTCGGCGAGCTGCGCCTGGTGCTCGGGCTTGCGGCGGTCCGCGAGGATGCCGGCGTGGATGCGCGGGTGCAGGGTCTTGACGCGCCCGTCCAGGCACTCGGGGAACCCGGTGACCTCCTCCACCGCGGTCACGGGCAGGCCGGCCTCGGCGATGGTCGCGGCGGTGGAGCCGGTGGAGATAATCTCGACGCCGTGGCCGACCAGGGTGGCGGCCAGCTCGGTCAGGCCGGTCTTGTCATAGACCGAGACCAGGGCCCGGCGGATCGGAATACGCTCGGAACCGGACTGCACGGCAGAGTTGCCAGCAGAGTCGGCGGCGGGGTTGGCGGACGAGGGCGACGGGGTCTGGGCGGTCACGAATGCTCCTTGTGCCGGTGTGGCGGGACGCCCAGGCGGGCGACGCCCCGTTGAGGGTAACCGGTGTCCGGTCGGCCGCTTCCCGGTGGTGCCCCACCCGCGCCAGTTACGGCCAGGGTCAGCCTACCGCCTCCCCGCATGCCCCCTCAGTCGCTCCCGGGCATTGTCTGCGGCAGCGCTCGTTGCCACCGTGGTTGCCCGCACCCCACGACCGGTGAGCGCGCGGGTACGCGGGTGTGGCAGTATCGCCACCACTCCCACTCCGACGAGCACCATGAGCAGCACAATCGCAGCGACATATCCGCTGCGCGGGCCCACTTCGGTCATGCGCCCAGGACCGACCTGACCGGACGCGGCCAGGCACGCCAGCAGCACGCCGGCACCGAGTACCAGGGCCACGCTCAAAGTCGTCAGTGCCGCCTGCCGCAGGGGCAGTTCCCGGAGCGTCTGCCGGTGCCGCCATGCCGCCATTGCGGCGGCCGCCGCAATGAGGAACGGCAGGAGCGCTCCGCCTGCGCCCAGTGCCCCGGTGGGCAGTCCCCCCAGCAGCGGCAGCGCGGGTACGGCTCCGGCCAGCACGCGGGTGGGCGAGAAGACAGAGCCTGTGCCCACTACGAAGCCCGGGCCAGCCACCCATGACAGTGCCCATACCAAACCGGTGGGCAGCCAGCCCAGCTGCAGCAGCGCTAGCCCGGCCGTTCCCGCGAGGTCCCCGCCTACGAGGGCGTCATGCAGACGCGACACCCGGCCCGCTCCTGCGATCAGCCCCACCAGCGCTACCGCGCCTGCCAGGACGGCCAGTGCCAGCGCCGTCTCCCGGCACAGTCGCACGGCCATGACGCTCCACTGTGGTCGCTGCGCCCACCGGTCAGCGGCATTCCGCCAACCCCGGCCGGCGCGCTGCAGGTGCGCGGCGGTGACCGCCGCGGTGAGCACCGTTATGCCAATGACGGCGGCCCCGGTGCGTGAGGCGGCCGGATGGGTTGCAGCCACGATGGCCAGCGCCGTCAGCGCGGCGACACAAACGGTCACCGCCCCCGCGCGCGGGCCGCTGGGCCGGGCGCGGCGCACGCACGCGCGCGTGATCCACGCCTGCAGCAGCGTCAGCCCCAGCAGCGGCAGGCTCAGCGTGCCGTACTCGGCCGCTCCGGCCCCGAGCGAGCCGCCGAATCCGAGGCTCCACAAGCCGGTGCCGGTGCGCAGCACGCCGCCCAGGGAGAGGGCCGCCGCGGCGTCGCGTGAGGATGACAGCAGGTAGAGGACGAGGGTCGGCAGTGCTACAAGCCCCCAGCCGAGCACCACGGACTCCGCCCCGGCGCGCGCGGCCAGCGGCCAGTCATCTGGCAGGCCGCGTCGCAGCGGAGAGCCGCCCGGGCCCCGCGAACTCCGCCGGCCGAGCCGTTGCCCAAGATTCATGCCCGCTTCTCCATCCTGTTGGTGCTGCGCCCCGCGATGTCGGTCCCGACGGCGCCGGAACGATCACCGCCGACCTTAACGCGGCTTAGCGAGCGGACCGAGGTCAGACACGGGGCGCCACCGGAGCCTGCCGGACGCCGCCCGCCCAGCGCTCCCGGCGCTCCTGCACGCGCACGTGCGGCACCGGCGGGAGGAGGCCGGTGAACAGGCCGTGAACGACTTGGGCCAAGACCACCGCTGCGGCGGGGGCCACACTAGAATCAGGTCCAGAGCCAGGCAGCGGACGTCCACGGAAGGATTCACCATGTCTAGTGAAACGCAGCGCGATACCTCGCCCGGACCGGCGGTTGACGCGGATACCGGTGCCTCTTCGCCCGGTGAGCCCGTGCGGATCGGGGTGCTGACCTCCGGTGGCGACGCGCAGGGTATGAACGCCGCAGTACGTGCGGTGGTGCGGACCGCCTTGCGCATGGGCGCCCAGCCGTATGCGGTGATGGAGGGCTGGGCGGGGGCCGTGGCCGGCGGTGAGGGCGTGCGCAAGCTGGAGTGGGACTCGGTGGGCTCCATCCTGCACCGTGGCGGCACCATCATCGGCACCGCCCGCTCGGCGGAGTTCCGCGAACGCGAGGGCCAGTTGGCGGCCTGCCGCAACCTGCTGGAGCACGGTATTGATCGCCTGGTCGTGATCGGCGGCGACGGCTCCCTGACCGGCACCAACGAGTTCCGGAACAACTGGCCCTCCCTGGTGGCCGAGCTCGTTGAGCGTGGCGACATCTCCGCGCAGACGGCGGCGGCCCACCCGGTGCTGATGGTTACCGGCATCGTGGGTTCGATCGACAATGACTTGGTGGGTGCGGACATGACCATTGGCACCGATTCCGCCCTGCACCGCATCCTCGAGGCGATCGACGACATCTCCTCCACCGCAGCCTCCCACCAGCGCACCTTCATCGTTGAGGTCATGGGTCGGCACTGCGGCTACCTGGCGCTCATGGCGGCAGTGGCCGGCGGCTGCGACTACGTGCTCGTGCCCGAGCTCCCGCCGGATGACGGCTGGGAGGAGGACATGTGCCGCAAGCTGTCCAAGGGCCGCGAGGCCGGGCGGCGGGAGTCGATGGTAATCGTGGCCGAGGGCGCCACCGACCGGTCCGGGAACCCCATCACCGCCGACGACGTCAAGCGGGTCCTGGCCGAGCGTCTCGGCGAGGAGGCCCGTGTGACGATCCTCGGTCACGTCCAGCGCGGTGGCAAGCCGAGTGCCTATGACCGCTGGATGTCCACGCTGCTGGGGTGCACCGCGGCCCGCGAGGTGGTTCTGGCCACGCCCGAGAGCGAGCCGGTGATCATTGCCGAACGGCGCAACCGTATCCGGCGCCTGCCCATGATGGAGCAGGTTCGCGCCACCCGCGCCGTCAAGGACCTGGTAGCAGCCGGCGACTACCAGGGCGCTGTAGCAGCGCGCGGCTCGAGTTTTGAGCAGATGCTCGGCATCTTCGAGACCATGTCCACCCCGCCGGCCCTGGATCCGGCGGCCGGGGGCGCCCTGAACCCGCAGGCGGGACGCTCCCGGCGAGTCGCAGTAGTGCATGCGGGTGGGCTGGCGCCGGGCATGAACACGGCGGCACGCGCCGCTGTGCGCCTGGGCCTGGACCACGGCTTCACAATGCTCGGGGTACACGGCGGCTTCCCGGGCCTGCTGGATGGGGATGTGCGCGAGCTGTCCTGGGACGACGTCGAGGGCTGGGTCGGCGACGGCGGCGCCGAGCTCGGTACCCGGCGCGACATCCCCACCATCGAGCAGCTGTATTCCTTGGGGCGGGCCATCGAGTCCCACCAGATCGACGCCATGCTCATCATCGGCGGGTTCAACGCCTACCTGGCAGCGCACAAGCTGGTCACAGAGCGCGGCCGCTACCCGGCCTTCAAGATCCCCATGATCTGCGTGCCCGCGTCTATCGACAACAACCTGCCCGGCTCGGAGCTGTCCATCGGCGCCGATACCGCCCTGAACAGTGCGGTGGAGGCGCTGGACGCTATCAAGCAGTCTGCGGCCGCCTCGCGCCGCTGCTTCGTGGCCGAGGCGATGGGGCGCCGCTGCGGCTACCTGACCCTGATGAGCGGTATCGCCACCGGCGCGGAACGGGTGTACCTCAACGAGGAGGGGCTGACGCTGAAGAAGCTGGCCCAGGACTCGGCTCGCATGGTGGAGTCCTTCCGCTCGGGCCGCAAGCTCTACCTGGTGATCCGCAACGAGCGGGCCAGCGAGAACTACACCCTGGACGTACTGGCGAAGATCTTCTCCGAGGAGAGCGAGGGCCTGTACGACGTGCGCCAGGCGCAGATCGGTCACCTGCAGCAGGGCGGGGACCCGACTGCCTTCGACCGGATCATGGCCACCAAGCTGGTGGCGCACGCCCTGGAGCTGCTTTCCGACCAATTGGACGCCGGCACCTACCACTCCAGTTACGTGGGCCTGGTAGAAGGACGCATCACGCATCATCGCCTGGAACACATGGATGAGGAACTCGACCTGACGGCGCGTCGCCCCCTGCACCAGTGGTGGATGGGGCTGCGCGGCGCCATCGGCCTGGTCAACAAGGACCTGGGAGTCATGGCGCCGGCGGACGTCCCCGACTTCGGCGAGACGGTGTCGCGGGCAGCCTCCGCCGAGGACAGGGACTGACCGCGCTGCGCGGGGGCAATACCTGGATCCACGGCTGCTCGGCTGCCGGTAGGGTCGCACAGTGACTCCACGCCGATCCGCATCCTCATCCAACTCGCGCACCGGCGCTGCGCGCCTGCCAGTAGCCGCACTGTTGGCGGGCGTAGCCGCGGGCCTGATCGGCATCGCCATGGCCTTCCTGCTGGAGGGCTTCGAGTGGCTGTTTTACGGGGTCGGCGAGGGCGCGCTCCCCCAGCGCGTGCAGGCAGCCGCCGCCTGGCGGAGAGTGCTGGCCCCGGCCGTCGGCGGCCTGGCGGCCGGCGGCCTGTGGTGGTGGGAGCGGTCCACCGGCGGCGTATTAGGCGTTGAGGCGGCGGTTGGGGACGTCTCCGGCCGGGCGAGCCGTCGCATGGGCCTGCTGCGCCCCTTCGCCGACGGCGTGCTGCAGGTGCTCACCGTCGGCGCCGGCAACTCGGTCGGACGTGAGGGCGCGCCCCGGCTCATGGCCGGCGCGGTCGCCGCTCGAGTCGCCTCCCGCCTCGGCCTGGGACCGCATCCGGCCCGCACCCTGGTGGCCGCGGCGGCCGGCGCGGGGCTGGCGGCCATGTACAACGCGCCCCTGGGCGGGGCTGCCTTCGCCGTCGAGATCACTATGCCAGCGGGTATGCGCCGACGAGGCGTGTGGCTGGCCATACCGGTGAGCCTGCTGGCCACGGTGGTCTCCTGGCTGCATTCGGGCGGGCGGCCCACCTTTGCGGTGAGTATCGACGGGCCTGACTCCGCCACCCTAATGGCAGCCCTGCCGGTGGCGGGGCTAGCGGCACTGCTGGGTGCGGGCGCACGGTCGCTGTGGGTCCGGTTCAAGGATCACCGGCTGCCGGACACCTGGGCGCTCCCCCTGGGCATCGGGGCTGCCGGCCTGCTGACGGGTACAGCCTCCCTGTGGTTGCCGGTGCTGCCCGGAAACGGCCGTGACGCCCTGGAGGCGGCACTCGTCTCCCCCACGACCAGCGCCGCGCTGGTGGGGCTGGCAGGTGTCGTCATCCTTAAGCCGCTGCTGACCGGGATCACGCTGGGGGCGGGCGCCACCGGCGGGCTGCTGGCGCCGTCCTTCGCCCTGGGCGGCAGTGCAGGCGCGGCGGTGGCGGTGGCCGCGAACCTGGCCGGCTGGCAGGTGAGCGTTCCGGTGCTGGCGCTCGTCGGCGCCGGCGCGGTGCTGTCAATCACGCAGCGGGCACCCGTGTTCGGCACGGTGTTCGTGTGGGAGCTAGCCCGCGGCCCCCTGTGGGTGCTGGCCCTGATGGCGGTGGTCTCCGTATGCTGCTGGTGGCTGACGTCCCGGCCCAGCCGCATGCGCGGCTCGAGTGCCTAAAGCCGACGGCGCAGAATCACGGAGTCCCAGCCCGCCAGGCGCGCGGGCATCCCCGTGCCGGAGGCGGCCGCCTCCTCCACCGGCAAGGAGGCCATAAGCACGCGCTCGGAATCGTTCCACTCCCCCAGGTCCAGTCCCTCGGCCGCCAGTCGACCACGCAGGGCGGAACCGGGCCCGGTCTCCAGTCCGGCGCGCGTACACGAGGCGACCAGCAAGACCTGCTCGCGCTCACCATCTGCTCCCACATACTCGCGCAGCAGCGTCCAGGAGTCGGCGGCGTCAGCATCCAGGAGCCGGAAGGTGCCCAAGGCGACGGCGTCGTCGTGGTGGCGCAGCGCGATCAGCGCCCGGTAGTGCTCGAAGACGCTGCCGGGCACGCCCACCTGGGCGGCGGCGTTGATCTCCCTGAAGTTGGGAGCGACATCGATCCAGGGGGTGCCCGTGGTGAAGCCGGCGTGGGCGGTCGCGTCCCACTGCACGGGGGTGCGGGCGTTGTCGCGTGAGTTGACGGCCAGGCCGGCCAGCAGGGCGGCCGGGTCGTCGCCGACGCCGGTGCGCTCACTGAAGTAGTTGATTGACTCCAGGTCCCGGTAGGAGTCGATGCCGGCGAAGACAGTGTTGGTCTGGCCGAGCTCCTCCCCCTGGTAGACGTAGGGGGTGCCGCGGTGCAGGTGCAGGATCGAGGCGATGGTCTTCGCGCTCATCTCCCGCCAGGCGGGGTCGCTGTCGCCGAAGCGGGAGACGGCGCGCGGCTGGTCGTGGTTGTCCCAGTAGTTGGAGTTCCAGCCCCGTTCGCCGGTGACGCGGCCGGCGGCGTCGACCTCGGGGGCCAGGGCGGCCTGCCATCCAGCCAGGTTGCGCTTAAGGGCGACGCGGTCCAGTGGCTGCGGGTCGAACTTGCCGCCGGGCCCGTCGGTCAGGCCCACGTGCTCGAACTGGAAGACCATGTCCACCTCGCCACGGGCCGGGTCGGTGTAGCGGGAGGCCTCGGTGGTGTTCACGCCGGGGGTCTCGCCGACGGTGATGATGTGTCGGCTGCGCGGGGCGAAGACCGCCTGGTTCATCTCGTGCAGGAACTCGTGCACGCGCGGCCCGTTGGCAACCAGGGCCGCGCCGTCGCCGTACAGGGCGCCGTCCGGGCGGGGGCCGTCGGCGAGTGGATAGGTTTTGGAGATCAGGTTAATGACGTCCATGCGGAAGCCGTCCACTCCGCGGTCGAGCCAGCGGCCCATCATGTCGTATACGGCGTGGCGCACCTGGGGGTTCTCCCAGTTCAGATCGGGCTGCTTGACGGAGAACAGGTGCAGGTAGAACTCCTGCGTGCCCTCATCCCACTGCCAGGCGGGCCCGGAGAAGAAGGAGCCCCAGTTGGTGGGCTCGGTGCCGGGTTCCCCCGGCTTCAGGCCGGGGAACGCGCGGGCGGGACGCCAGCTGTACCAGTCCCGCTTGGGACTGTCCTTGGAGCTGCGGGATTCAGCGAACCAGGGGTGCTCGTCGGAGGTGTGGTTGACCACCAGATCCATCACCAGGCGCATGCCGCGCGAGTGCAGGCCCGCGATCAGGGCGTCCAGGTCCGCCAGCGAGCCGAACAGCGGGTCGATGTCCTCGTAGTCGGAGATGTCGTAGCCGTTGTCATCCTGCGGAGAGCGGTACACCGGGCTGAGCCAGACGACGTCGACGCCGAGGCGGTCCAGGTGGTCCAGGCGGGCGGTGATGCCGGGGATATCGCCGTAGCCGTCGCCGTCAGTGTCCTGGAAGGAGCGCGGGTAGATCTGGTAGACGACGGCACGGCGCCACCAGTCGGCGTCGTCTCCGACGTGGCGGGAGCTGACGATGAATGGCGGATAGCTCATGGCAGTGGCCTTCCAGATTGGGTGGTGGAGCTGCGGTTCCTCCCCGGGGCGCGGGACGACGGCATGCCGCGCCCCGGGGAGGAACCGTTGAAACCGTTCCCGGCACGTCATTAGTGCCGGTCTGGGTGTGTTACAAGTGCCGATCTCGGCGTGTCACTAGTGCCGGTCTCGGCGGGGTTGGGAAGAGCCTATGTCCTCTCCCCTACTTCTGGCTGCCGCGCATGACTCCGGAGATGACCCAGCGCTGCGCCACCACGTACACCAGGAACATCGGGGCGATCGCCATCAGGTAGGAGGCGAAGGACACCGGGTAGTTCGTGTTGAACTGTCCCTGGAAGACGTACTGCGCTAGCGGCAGGGTCGCCTTGGACTGGTCGGTCAGGATCACCAGCGGGAGCAGGAAGTCGTTCCAGGCCCACAGGCAGGTCAGGATCCCGACGGTCGCGTTCATGGGCGACAACAGCGGGAAGATGATCCGCCAGAAGATCGTCCAGCGGCTGGCGCCGTCCATGGCGGCCGCCTCCTCCAGCTCCTCCGGGATGGACTTGATGAAGGAGGTGTACATCAGGATGTTGAAGGCCAGGCCGTAGACCACGTACAGCAGGATCAGGCCGGCCTCGTTGTCCAGGTGTAGCAGGGCGGTCTCCTTGACCACCGGCAGCATGATGATCGGGAACGGCACGAACAGGGCTGCCACGAAGTAGTAGTACAGGCGACGAAACCACGGGCGGTGCATGTTGCGACCCAGCGCGTAGGCGACCATGGAATTGGACAGCAGGGTGAACACGGTCGCGCCGACGGTGATGATGGCGGAGGTCAGCACCCGCCTGGGGTAGGAGGTCATCTCCCATGCCGTAGCGAAGTTGTCCAGGCTCCAGGATCGGGGCAGCGCCCAGCCGGAGGTGGCCAGCTCCTCGGGGGTCTTGAACGCGGTGACCACGGTGAAGTACAGCGGCACCAGCACGGTCAGGCTGAGCACGATCGCCAGCAGGGTGGTCCACCAGTTGGTGCGGCCGAATACGCCTCTGGAGGCGCAGCGCACCCGATACACCTCGGGATCGGCCGCGCCCAGGCGGCTTTCGGAGGGGCGGGGACTGTCTAGGTTGGCTGTTGTGGCGGTCATGGCGGATCAGACCCTTTCCTGGCTCTGGGTGAAGCGGAGCTGGGCGAAGGACAGCGCCACCACAATGAGGAAGTAGATGACGCCGTTCGCCGTCTGGTAGGCGTACTCGCCGCCCTGGAAGCCGTTCTTGAAGATCAGGTAGGAGATGGACTGGGTGGCGGTGCCCGGACCGCCGGAGGTCAGGGCCACGATCTGGTCGAAGACTCCGAGGAAACCCTTGAATGACAGCACCATGTTGATGCCGAGGTAGGGGATTATCAGCGGCAGGGTCATGGACCACAGCCGCCGCACCGGGCCGGCGCCGTCGATGGCGGAGGCCTCGTAGATCTCCTCGGGCACGGTCTGCAATCCGGCCAGGTAAATGATTGTGTTGTAGGCGACCGACTGCCACACGCCGACGACGACGATGGCCAGCCACGCCAGGTCCTCATTGGCCAGCAGCGAGGTGCTCAGCCACTCCCATCCCAGCGCCTGCCCGATCTGGGGCAGGTTGTTGGTGAACAGGTAGCTGAAGATGTAGGAGACGACCAGCACCGGCAGGATGTAGGGCACGAAGAACACGCCGCGAAAGAAGGTGCGCGCCTTCATCTTTGAGTTGAGGATGAGGGCCAGGCCCAGGGCGATGATGTTGGTCAGGACGGAGGCGACGATCGCGTACTTGAAGGTGAACAGGTACGAGCCCCAGATAATGTCATCGGAGAACAGGTTCCTGTAGTTCGTCAGGCCGACGAAGTGCCAGTCGCCGTAGCCCTTGAAGTTGGTGAAGGTGTAGAAGACACCCGTCAGCAGCGGGATCGTCAGCAGCAGGGTGAAGACGAGAGCTGCCGGGACGAGCATCCAGATGAAGGCCGGGTCGACCTTCTTGGCCTGGTTGTCCCGGATCTTGCCCGGTGCCGCCTGCGGGTCGCCGACCCGCGGCGCGGTGGCGGTTTGCGTGGTCATGGTGATTCGGTCCTCCTGCCTCAGGCTGTCTCGTTGATGCGACGGACAACCTTGTTCCACTGGGCGTCCAGGGTGGTGATGAGCTGGTCCAGGTCGCCGTTGAACAGGTATTGCTGCATATAGGCGTTCAGGGTGATAGCCGGCGGGAAGTTGTGGTCGGAGTAGGTGGCCACGCGCCCGGCGTCGAAGTAGGGCTGGAGCCCCTCCAGGGCGGGGTCCTGGGCGGATAGTGCCGTCAGGGTCGGGTAGGCGACCTGCTCGTCGCAGTAGGCGGTCATATTCGCCTCGTCCATCAGGTACTTGAAGAAGCGCAGGTTCTCCTCCAGGTGAGCGGGGTTCTCCCCCATGGTCAGGGCCACGTCGACGCCGGAGACGACCTTGGTGTCGGCAGCGTTGTCGGCGGGGGTGGCGAAGGTACCCAGGTTGATGTCCGGGTTGTAGGAACGGATGGCGGGAATGGCATAGGTGCCGTGCCAGTACATGGCCGCCTTGCCCTGAGCGAAGCCCTGATTGCCGTCGTTGTAGCCCAGGGCGGCCTTGTCGGCGTTGCCGTACTGGACCGCCTGGTGCATCTTCTCGAACACCGGACTGAGCTCGGCGAAGGAGGTGCCCGAGTCCAGGTCGCGGCGCTTGTCGTACCACGCGGCGACGCCGTCGGTTAGGTAGGAGCCGGACAGGGAGGAGAAGGCGGGCGCCCCGGTCCAGTTGTCCTTGATGGCCCAGTAGAAGGGATCAATGCCCTGGGCGGTGAGCTCGTCGCAGATTTCGATGAGCTCATCCCAGGTGGTCGGCGGCTCGACGCCGGCGGAGTCGAAGACGTCCTTGTTGTAGATGATGCCCGAGCCGTTGTCGGCGAAGGCCACGCCGTTGGTCTGACCCTCGCCACCGGTGCCGAGCGTGTCCAGGATGGAGGCGATGGACGGGTTCACGCCGTCGAGGAGGTCGGTGCGGTTGAAGTCGTAGAAGATGCCGGTGTCCGCCAGCGCCCCGTAGTTGTAGTCGCCGTTGATGGTGATCAAGTCCGGGGTGTCGCCCTTGACCAGGCGAGCACGCAATGAAGTGATGTTGTCGGCCTGGAAGTTCTGGGTGACGACAATGTCCGGGTTGGCGGCATTGAAGTCCTCGCAGATCTGGTCGAACAGTGTGATGGCCTCGCTCTTGAACTGGAACAGCTCCAGGTGGACCTTGCCGTCTCCGGACGAGCAGCCGGCGAGGGTGCCGCCCGTGGCCGCGAGCGCCGCCGCCGTCGCCGTACCGGCGAGGAAGGAGCGCCTGCTCAGTGCTCTCATGGCTACCTCCGTGCATCCTTGCTGAGGTTAGGTGGGGGTGGGAGTGCCACCGGTCGGCGGCAACACAGATTATTCTGCACCAGAAGAAACCTGTGCGCAAGCCCACCGGCCACGAGCATCACCCCCGAGTCGGGCATGATGGGGTCATGGCCGATTCAAGCGCCCCGGCCGGGACCGAATCACCCACATCGCCCTGGACCGCTCTCAGCGACACCCAGCGCGAGATCGTGCTCGCCCTGCTGCGTTACGGACGATTGCTGCGCCCCGAGATCATGCGCATAGTTGGCATCTCCCCCGGCTCGGTCACCCGTCTGACGACGCCGTTGGTGGATGCCGGACTGCTCACCACGCACACGCTGCAGGTGGCCGACACCGGTCGGCCGCAGTCTCCGCTGGAGGTACGCGCCGACGCCGAGTCCGTGGTGGGAGTTGGCCTGTCAACGAACCTGCTGACGGCCGTCCTGACAGACCTGCGCCTGGGCGTTCTCGCCACCGTGCGCCGCCCGCTTACGGGCCACTCCCCCGCAGAAATCATCACCGAGCTGGCCGCCGCGCTCACCGATCTCGCCGGCGCTTCCGCGGACGCTCCGCCGCCCTCCTGCTTGGGGATCAGCCTGGGCGGCACCGCGCGCGACGGGCGCACGGTCGATGAGGCCGTGTTCTACGGCTGGCACCGAGTGCCTCTGGCCGATTTCGTTGAGGCCCGGCTGG
Source organism: Actinomyces sp. 565 (assembly GCF_010365615.1). Classification (NCBI taxonomy): domain Bacteria; kingdom Bacillati; phylum Actinomycetota; class Actinomycetes; order Actinomycetales; family Actinomycetaceae; genus Actinomyces; species Actinomyces sp. 565. The sequence goes on along the minus strand of NZ_PIZD01000048.1, from coordinate 85,771 downwards.
GCGTGCCGACCATTATCGGCAACGACCTGACCGCACTGACGCTGCGGGAAGCCTGGTTCGGAGTGGGACGGGTACACGGCCGCTTCAGCCTGCTCACGGTGGGTGCGGGCGTCGGCCATGGACTGGTAGTAGACGGCCAGGTCGTGACCAACGCCGACGCCGAGATGGGTCTGCTGGGCACGGTGCCGGTACCCGACGGCGCTCGGCCGGCCAGCGCCGCAGCGGCGATGGACTGCCTGACCAATGAAGCAATCGAACACACCTGGGTGCAGCGCGGCCACGACTGGCTGCCAGCGGCGGACATCGTCGAGCTGGCGACCGCGGGGGACGGCGACGCCGTGTCTCTATGCGCTTCCTACGCGCGCAGGCTCGGGCGCTTGCTGGGCATGGCTGCGGCGTTCACCCTGCCCGAGGTCGTGGTGGTCGCGGGCGAGCGCGCCGGCATCGCCACGCTCTTCGAGGACGAGGTGCAGCAGGGGATTGCCGCGGTACGCCGTGCCAGCGCGACTCCGCTCGATGTGGTCGTGCGCGAGCACGACCGGGCAGAATGGGCCACCGGCGCTGCCACCCTGGCCCTGCGCGCCCACATCCTCGGTGAACTATGATTCATGTCATACCAACGTGGTCGTGACAGCATCGCGGCCCGCGAGAGAAGAACTCATCATGTCCAGGTCACAAGGCTGCACCGGAGGCGGTTCCAAGCGCAGCGGGTCAAAACGCTCCGAGCCGCATTTTGCACGGCATGTCCTGGCAACTTTCATCGTTGCCGTTGTGGTTTGCGCCGTCTTCGCGGCTCTGGGACGTGCCGACAACATCCCCCTTGTCCTCCTTGTCGCCCCCATCATCGGCATCCTCGACGCTGGCGCCATGAAGCTGAAGCACGACGATGTCGAAGGCAAGCGACGCGAGTGAGGCAGCCCCTCGGGTTCTATCGGCACCTTCCGGTATCAGCTCGGCGCCGGCCCCAGTGTCCTGCCCTCCTGCCAGGCGACCGGTAGCACGGTTTGCCGCGGGGCGCCATCACCGTCGCCCAGCTCATCCAGCAGAAAGGCGACGGCGGTAGTGGCCTTGTCCCTTATCGGCTGACGGGTGGTCAGCGGCGGGTCGGCGTAGCGGGCCAGGTCCAGCCCGTCGAAGCCGACCACGGAGACGTCCTCGGGCACCCGCTGACCCGCCCGTAAAACAGGGCGAGGATTCGCGAGGACGAGCCCGCCAGCGAGCGGGCCGCGGCGGTGCACTAACCTAACGTTTATCGCAAAACTTGCTGGCGGACTGGCCGCCTTCCGGACTCGAAATACGCTTTGAAAGGCCACCCATGACCTCTCCCCTCTCCTCCGGTTCGGACCGTCCCCGCCCCGCCCCCGCCCGCCCCGGCGCGGTCGTCGCCGGCCCCGACTGGCGCTTCACGGTGCTGACCTCGCGGCTGATCCGCATGGAGTACTCCCACAACGGCAACTTCGTGGACGCCGCCACCCAGCTGGTGGTCTCCCGCGATCTGGGCCCAGTGCCGCAGTTTGAAGTCCGCCGCAGCGAGGACCGCGTCGAGATCATCACCGAGCACCTGCATCTGACCTACCTGCCGGCGCGCGGCTTTTCCGACTCCGGTCTCAGTGTCACCCTGCGCACCGCCGTCATCGGCGTGCATGGCGGCACCTGGCGCCACGGCGACCGGTGGGACCCGGATGAGCTCTACCGCACCAACCTGGGGGGCACCGTGCGCACGCTCGACACTGTGGATGGTGCTACCGCAGTTCAGCCCGGTCTGCTGTCAATCACCGGGCACTCGGTCATCGACGACTCCGGCTCGCTGCTCATTCAGGAGGACGAGTGGGTGCGCCCGCGTCCGCACTCCGACGCCGCCTCCGGCCGGGCACCGGACCAGGATCTTTACTTCTTCGGCTACGGGCAGGACTATCGGGCGGCCCTGCGCGACTTCTTCGCGCTGACCGGCCCCACCCCGCTGATCCCGCGGGCACTACTGGGCAACTGGTGGAGTCGCTACCACAAGTACTCCGAGGAGTCCTACCTGGCGCTAATGGACCGCTTCGCCGCCGAGCAGCTGCCCTTCTCCGTGGCCGTGGTCGACATGGACTGGCACCTGGTGGACATCGACCCGGCAATCGGCAATGGCTGGACCGGATACACCTGGAACCGGGCGCTGTTCCCGGACCCTGAGTGCTTCCTGGCGGCCCTGCACGAGCGAGGCATGCAGGTGACACTCAACCTGCACCCCGCCGCCGGCATACGCCGTCACGAGGACGCCTACGCGCCCACGGCCCGCGCCCTGGGTATGGATCCCGCAACGGGTGCGGATATCCCCTTCAACATCGGCGACAAGGCCTTCACCGCCGCATACCTGGAGCACGCCCACCACACCCTGGAGGCGCAGGGCGTCGACTTCTGGTGGCTGGACTGGCAGCAGGGAGGCGCTACCGACATTCCGGGGCTGGACCCGCTGTGGATGCTCAACCACGTCCACTACCTCGACTCCGGGCGCGAGCGCAGCGGCCCCGGCCAGACCAGCTATCGGCGTCGTCCGATCACCTTCTCCCGGTTCGCCGACGCCTCCAGCCACCGCACCCCGATCGGCTTCTCCGGGGACACGGTAACCTCCTGGGAGTCGCTGCGCTTCCAGCCGGAGTTCACCGCCACCTCCGCCAACATCGGCTACTACTGGTGGTCCAATGACATCGGCGGGCACATGCTCGGGGCCAAGGATGATGAGATGGCAGCCCGCTGGGTGCAGCTGGGCTGCTTCTCCCCTATCAACCGCATGCACTCCACCACTTCTGTGTTCAACTCCAAGGAGCCGTGGCGCTACTCCCGCGACGCCCGGGAGACCATGAACGCATACCTGCGGCTGCGGCACCGGCTCGTGCCCTACCTGTACACGTGGGCCCGGCTGGCACACACCGACGGCACCGGCCCGGTGCGGCCGCTTTACCACGACTACCCGACGCGCATGGGCTCCTACGACAACCGCAATGAGTTCCTCTTCGGGGACCTGCTGGTCATGCCTGTCACGCGCCCCGCCGACCCGGCCGCGCGCCTGGCCCAGGAGGAGGCCTGGCTGCCCCAGGGCACCTGGTTCGACCTGCCCACCGGACGTCGTTACGACGCCGCTGCCGCCGATGGCCGCGTGCTCACCTTCTCCCGTCCCCTAGAGCAGGTGCCCGTCCTGGCACGCGCCGGGTCCGTAGTCGTCGGCGCCGAGGACCTCACCGAGGCGGCCGGCGACAACCCGCGTCACCTCTCCGTGCTCGTGGTGCCGGGGGCCGACGGCGAGTTCGTGCTCGAGGAGGACGACGGCTCTCCCGAGCCCGGTCCCGACGCCGTGGTGCGCACCCGCTTCACACTGGCCTGGGACGAGGCGGCCGGCTCGGCCCGCCTGGAGATCACCCAGGACGGTCCGGAGAGCACCGTGCCAGGCGAGCGGGAGATCACCGTGCACCTGCTGTCCACCGGCGGACGGGCCACGGCCCGTGTGAACGGCGCCGAGGTCCCCCTCAAGGAACGCCCTGCCGATGGCTTCACGCTTGGTGCTGGCCTGGATGTCTCCCTGGGCGCGGTGCGTCCGGCCGACGGCGTCGTGCTCGAGCTTTCGGGCGTGAGCACCAGGCCGCCGTCGCTGGCAGACGAGGTATTCCGGATCCTTGAACCAGCTCAGATGTCCTACCCGGCCAAGGACCGGGCCTGGGGCGTGGTCTCCTCCGGTGCGACCGGAGGTGCGCTCATTGGCGGCCTGCGCGCGGCCGGCCTGCCTGAGCAGCTGCTGGCCGCCATCAGCGAGGTGGCTTAGCCGTTTGGAGTGCTCGCGTCAGTTTGCAGCGCTCACGCCGGTTTGGACTGCCCCGGTTGCACACCGGGGCAGTCCAAACCGGGGAACCGCATCCCGAATGAGAGCGGGCAGGCCGAATACGAGGCTTATCGAGCGCTACTCCGGATTAACCGGGGCACCTGTGGCGTGGCCTGACGGACCGTTCGTCAGCGCGGAGGCCGCTCAGGCAGCCAGCCACAGGGCCGCGTTAGCGGGAACGGTTATGGCGTCGAGGCGCCCGCCCGTCTGCCCGTTCCAAGACTGCACCAGTACGGTGCCCGCCCGCGGCAATCGGACTTCTTCATCTCCCATGTTGATCGCAACTATGACCTCGCCGTTGCGGAATGCGAGCACCTGCTCGGGCAGACCCGCCACCCATTCGACCCCGCCTCTCCCCAGCTGCCATTCACGCCTGGCGGCGATGGCACGCCGGTACATGGCCAGGGTGGAGTCGGGATCAGCCGCCTGTACGGCCGGGGCGTAGGCACCCCAGCCCTCAGGCTGCGGGAGCCAGGTCCGTCCGGTGGCGTTGAAGCCGCAGGCGGGTCCATCGGCGGCCCAGGGCAGCGGCACACGACAGCCGTCGCGCCCACGCGTGCGCTTGCCGGTGCGCAGCCAGGCCGGGTCCTGGCGGCAGGCATCTTCCATGGTGGTGTGCTCGGGCAGGCCCAGCTCCTCCCCCTGGAACATGTACATGCTTCCGGGCAGACCGAGGGCGAACAGCGTGGCGGCGCGGGCCTTGCGCAGCCCCAGGGCGATGTCCGGCTGCGGATCCTCGGCGCCGATACCGTCGTCCGGCTCCCTCCCCGGGGGAAATCCGAAGCGGGTGGCGTGGCGGACGACGTCGTGATTGGACAGTACCCAGGTGGTTGGCGCGCCCACGGCGGCGTTGGCGGCCATTGAGGCGTCGATGACGCGGCGCAGGTCAGCGGCACGCCAGGGGGACTTGAGGTGGTTGAAGTTGAAGGCCTGACTCATCTCGTCCTCGCGGACGTACTTGGCCATCTGCTCGGGCGGATCCACCCAGGCCTCTGCCACCAGCAGAATGTCCGGGCGTATGCCGCTGAGCACGCTGCGCCAGTCACGGTAGATGTCGTGTACGCCGGGCTGGTCGAACATGGGACCGTTGTCAGCGGTCTTAGGCCGCTCATCGCCGACGGGGGCACCGCGCCAGCGGTCCTCCCCCAGAGCGTCGTCGGGCAGGCCGGGAGCCTTGACCAGGCCGTGGGCGACATCCACGCGGAAGCCATCCACCCCGCGCCCAGCCCAGAAACGCAGGAATTCACGGAACATCCCGCGTACATCGGGATGGTCCCAGTTAAAGTCGGGCTGCTCGGCGGCGAACAGGTGCAGGTACCACCAGCCGCGGTCCTCCCTCCGGCCGGTAAGCGGCTCGACCCGAGACCATGCCGGGCCGCCAAACAGGCTGCCCCAGTTATTCGGCGGCCCGTCCGGGTTGTGGCGGAAGATATAACGCTCGCGCTCCGGCGAGCCGGGGCCCGCCTGCAGCGCGGCACGGAACCAGGCGTGCTGGTCAGAGGAGTGGTTGGGCACCAGGTCGATGACAACCCTGATGCCGACGGCGCTAGCAGCGGCCACCATATCGTCGAAGTCATCCAGCGTCCCGTACTCGGGGGCCACGCCGAAGTAGTCGGCCACGTCGTAGCCGGCGTCAACCTGCGGAGATGGGTAGAAGGGCGACAGCCAGATTGCATCCACCCCCAGCGCGGCCAGGTGGTCCATATGCGAGGTGACGCCGGGCAGGTCACCGAGGCCGTCGCCGTCGGAGTCGGCGAAGGAGCGCGGATAGATCTGGTAGATGACGGCGTCGCGCCACCAGGCGTCCTGGTCAGTGCGCACAGTCACGAGCGGAGCAAGAAAGGTCATGAGGTCTTCTGGTCGTGGAACGGGGCTAGTCCGGGAGCAACCGTTCCCGGGGGCGCAGGTGGATGGTACATAGTCCGATCACCAGCTCCGCGCTTGGCGGCGCCGGTGCACTTGGGGTGCCCAATACCTCTCCGCGGGCATTTCCCAGCGATCCCGTCCGTTTGGCAAAATTTGTTGCGCGACGCGCCGTTCCCGGCTCCGGACCGCTCCCCACTTGGCGCGCCGTGAGGAGAGACGCGAGGTTATGAGCAATACCCCCACGCAAGACGCACATGTGAGCCCGCAGCCGGGCTCGCAGGGGATCTCCGGCACCGTCGCGGGCATGACCTTCCGCCCCGACCGGCGATTCTGGGTCGTGTACATCTGCCTAATGATGGTTCAGTTCCTCACCGCGATGTACCACACGGTGATCGCCACAGCGCTGCCAACCGTCATCGGCGACCTGGGCGGCGTGGCGCACATGTCCTGGGCCATCACCGCCTACACGCTCGGACAGACGCTGGCCATGCCGATCAACGGCAAGCTCGGCGACCTGGTGGGTCGCAAGCAGCTCTACCTGCTGGCCATCGCACTGTTCGTCGGCGGCTCGGCCCTGTGCGGCCTGGCGGCCGACATGTTCTCCTTTACTATCTTCCGCTTCGTGCAGGGGCTGGGAGGTGGCGGCCTGATGATCTGCTCCCAGGCCATCACCGGCGACATCATCCCGCCGCGTGTACGCGGCACCTACATGGCACCCATGGGCGCCATGTTCGGCATTGCCGCCATCCTGGGCCCGCTTCTGGGGGGATGGCTCTCGGACTGGCTGGGCTGGCGCTGGATCTTCTGGTTCTTCCTGCCCTTTGGTCTGTTCGCCTGGGTGGCGGTGGCCATCGCGCTGCGCATGCCGCGGCGCGTCGGCAGCTTCAGCGTCGACTGGGCCGGGCTGACACTGACCAGCATCGGCGCCGCGGGGATCGTGCTCATCGCCACCTGGGGCGGGACCACGTACGCCTGGAACAACCCGGTGATGGTCGGGCTGATCTGCGTCACCGTGGCTGCCTGGGCCGCCGCCGTCCCGGTGGAGAGACGAGCCACCGACCCGATCCTGCCGCTGCAGGTGCTGACCAATCACACCTTCGTCATCGCCACCGTCGTCTCGGTGCTCATGGCCGCCTGCATGTTCGGCATGAACGGTTACCTGCCAACCTACCTGCAGATGGTCCACGGAGTCTCTGCCACCGTGTCTGGCCTGCTGCTTGTGCCGGGCAGCATCGGAATGTTCACCGGATCGCTGTTGTCGGGCACGCTGGTTACCCGCACCGGGCGCTACAAGCCCTTCCCGATCGTGGGCTCGCTGGTGGCCGCGGCCGGAATGGCCATGCTGGGTCTGCTACCCGCCGACGCCCACGTGGCCTGGACCGGCGTGGCGGTGTTCATACTGGAAATCGGCATCGGGATGTTCCTGCAGCTCAGCGTCCTCGTCATCCAGAATGCGCTGCCCGCCAGCATGCTCGGCACCGCCACCTCCACCAACAACTTCTTCCGGGAGATCGGGGTCTCGATCGGCAACACGGTGGTTGGGGTGCTGTTCACCAGCCGACTGACCGCCTCCCTGCTCTCCCTCGGCCTCGACTCGCAGGCAGCCGCCTCAATCACTCCGGCGATTGCCCGGAACCTGAACGCCGCCACGGGCGCCGCAGTGGTGGACGCCTACCATCACGCGCTGGCTCCCGTGCTGCTGGCGCTGGCCCCGATGCTGCTGCTAGCGGCTGCAGTCGCCGCCCTGTTCAGGCCGATCCCGCTGTCGACCAAGACCGGTCTGGAGCAGCTCGAGGAGGAGCTCGCCGCAGACGGTACCGATAATGCCCGACACACCGACGGCGCGAACGGCTAGGCTTGACCTGACACCGCTGTCCCACACGACCTGCATGTACTTTTACGGAGACGATCAGCCATGACCACCAACACCACCAGCGAGGTCGCCCAGAACCTGAACACCTCCGCTGCCGCCGACCACGACTCCGACCGCTACTATGACCCCCGCCTGGCCGAGCTGGCCCGCAGGGCCGCCGCCGAGGGCACCGTCCTGCTCACCAACGACGGCGTGCTGCCCCTGTCCCCTGCCGAGCCGGTAGCGGTTTTCGGGCGTGTGCAAATCGACTGGTTCGCCGTCGGCTATGGCTCCGGCGGTGACGTCAACCCCGTATACACCACCAATCTGCTCGGCAGCCTGGTTGAGCGCGGAGTCAGCGTCGACGCGGAGCTGGCCTCCACCTACCGGCAGTGGTGCAACGCGCAGGAGCCGCCCACCGAGGAGTGGGGCAATTGGCCGCGCTTCTACCCGGAGATGGAGGCGGGCCAGGAGCTGGTCGCTGCGGCCGCCTCCCGGGCCCGCACCGCCGTCGTCGTGATCGGCAGGGCCGCGGGTGAGGACCGGGAGAATGTGCTAGAGCCGGGCGGCTACTACCTCACTGACACCGAACGCACCCTGCTGGAGCGCGTCACCGGGCACTTCGAGAGCACGGTGGTGATTGTCAACTCCGGCAATGTCATGGACCTGTCCTGGGCCGAGGAACTGGGTGTGTCCGCCCTGCTGCTGGCCTGGCCCGGCGGTATGGAGGGCGGCCGTGCGGTCGCCGACGTGCTCACCGGGGCCACGGAGCCGGGCGGGCGCCTGACCGACACCATCGCCCGCACCTACACGGACTATCCGTCGGCTGCGAACTTCGGGAATGAGGAGTTCAACAACTACGCCGAGGACGTGTTCGTCGGCTACCGCTACTTCGAGACCTTCGCCCCCGAGAAGGTGCTGTTCCCCTTCGGGCACGGCCTGGGCTACACCTCTTTCGCACTGTCCGGAGCCCGCCTGGAGGATGCCTCCCCCACCCGCGATGGCGACGTCACCGTACGCGTGCAGGTGCAAAATAGCGGTCCGCGCCCCGGGTCGACCGTAATTCAGGCGTACCGGGGCGCGCCCGCCGAGGCGGCGCTGCCGCGCCCGTCCCGGGAACTGGTCGCCTTCACCCGCACCGGCATGATTGCCCCGGGCGAGGCCCAGGAGGTGACGCTCTCCTTCCCGCGCGAGCGCCTGGCCGCTTTCGACGACGACGGCCGGACCGGTCACGCCCACGCCTGGGTGGTGGAGGCGGGCACCTACCCGGTGCACGTGGGCACCTCGGTGCGGCAGACCATCGAGGTCGGCGCCGTAGTCGTGGAGGAGACCGAGGTGGTCGAGCAGCTACAGGATGCGCTCGCCCCCTCCCCCGACGCTCCCTTCGACCGCATGACTGTGACACGCGACGCGGACGGCCGGGCGCAGGTCGGCTGGGAGGCCGTACCCACGTCCACCGTCGATCTGCGCGAGCGCATCCTGGCGCGCCTGCCACAGGCCATTGCGCCCACGGGCGACGTCGGCATCCGGTTCGCGGACGTGGTAGCCGGGCGCGCCACCATGGAGGACTTCGTGGCTCAGCTGGGTGTGGAGGACCTGGCGCAGCTGGCCTACGGGGATGTGGAGATGAACTCCCCGCTGGGCGCACCCGGCAATGCCGGCGCCTTCGGCGGGTTGACCGAGCACCTGCGAGAACTCGGTATTCCCCCGGTAATCACCACCGACGGCCCCTCCGGGATCCGCGTGTCCGCCTACGCCAGCCTGCTGCCCTGCGGCACCGCCCTGGCCTCCACCTGGGACACGCCGCTGCTGGAGGAGCTGGCCGCCCTGCACGGGCAGGAGATGCTCCGCAAGGGCTCGGACGTGCTGCTGGCGCCGGGCATGAATATCCACCGCGACCCGCTGTGCGGACGCAACTTCGAGTACTACTCGGAGGACCCGCTGCTGACCGGGCTTGCCGCCGCAGCCGTGGTGCGCGGCATCCAGTCGCAGGGGGTATCGGCCTGCCCCAAGCACTTCGCGGCCAACAACCAGGAGACCAACCGCATCTACAACGACTCGCGCGTGTCCGTGCGGGCGCTGCGGGAGATCTACCTGCGCGGCTTCCGCATCTGTGTGCAGGAGTCGGACCCGCTCAACATCATGACCTCTTACAACAAGGTCAATGGCCAGTGGGCCCACTACAACTACGACCTGGTCACCACCATCCTGCGCGGCGAGTGGGACTACCAGGGCAATGTGATGACCGACTGGTGGATGCGCTACGCGCCGGACCCGCTCTTCCCGCAGCTGAAGGACTCCGCCACCCGGGTGCGCGCGGGCGTGGACGTGCTCATGCCCGGCGGCGTCACCTGGTCATCCACCCGTGCGGACGGCCATGACGACGCCGTACTGGCTGGATACTCCCCGGACGACGCCAGCGGCGAGCACCTCACTCTTGGTGAACTGCAGCAAACGGCGCTGCACGTGCTGCGCATGGCGGCCACCACGCCCGCCGCGCGGGCGGCTGCCGAAGCCTGAGCCGGGCTGAGGTGTCCAAATCGATGACAAACGGGGTTGGAGGCAACAGCAGCCGCTAACAAAACGTTGGAATCGTGCGGGCGCTGCATCGGCTCTCACGGGTTATGGACGGTGCTTGTCATCGATTTGGACACTCCGTCTCAACAGGCACCGGGACCGGCATGCCAGCCGCCCCTCCTCAGCCCGACACCCACCGGCCGGAAAAGCCGCTAACCCCTCTGCGCTACGGCGCTGAGTCTTTGCGCCTGCGCGCGGGCGGCGCAGCAGCCCACGGCGGCGCGTGACCAGGTAGCAGGCGCCCAGCAGGATGCCCACCTCTAGCATGATCGCCACGGCGCCGAAAGCACTCGCCTCCGGGTTGGTGATATGCGCCGCTCCGAAAAATACCGCGGTCAGTGCCAGTGCCCGCCCCGTACCAAGCCATTGCTCATGCCTGTTCACCAACCCGCAGCACCTGCCCGTCGGGGGCGGTCACCACGGCTCCCGGAGTTGGTTCCAGGCGCAGCTCGACGGCGAGGCGCTGCCCGCCGGGGCCCACCGTCTCGTAGCTGTAGGCGCGGTTGTCGAGGTGACGGGTCACGGTGGTGGCCGTGGTCAGCCACGGGTTACGACGGCGCAGCGCAATCAGGTCCTGGTGCAGGCACAGCATCGGCGCGCCCAGGGCTGAGAGCTGTTCAGGGCCGGAGGGGAAGGCCGGACGCACCTCGTCGTCGCCGCCGAGGCGCTCGGTTTTCTCGCCACGGAAGGCCTGCTCATCCCCGTAGTAGATCGATGGGATGCCGCCGACTGTCAACAGCAGCACCACCGCCAGGGCGGCCTTGGCGTCACCGATCTTGCTGGCGATGCGGGTGACGTCGTGGTTGCCGACGAAGGTCAGGGGCGTGAAGGCGGCAAGCAGCTCGTTGTGGCGTTTAAGGCACCAGTCGAGCTCGAAGAAGTTCTCATCCAGCAGTGAGCTCCAGATCGCCTTCCACAGCTCGTATTGGGTCACCGAGTCCATGCCGGAGCGGGCCACGATCTCGGCATAGTCGCCGTGGATCACCTCGCCCATGAACCAGGCCTCGGGGAATTCCTCGCGCACGCGCGGCAGCACCCGGGCCCAGAACTCCGGCGGCACGGCGTAGGCGGCGTCCAGCCGCCAGGCCATGGCCCCGCGGCGCAGCCAGTGGCGCATCACGTCGGCCACCAGCTCGACGACGGCGTCGGAGTCGTGGTTGAGGGCGGCCAGGCCGCGGTGCCCCTCGAAATCCTGGTGGGTTACGCCGGCGTCGGTGTGCTCCAGGAGGAACAGTTCCTGGGACGCCGCGTCCTCGGCCAGGGCGGCACGGAAGCGGGGGTGGCCGGTGCCGACGTGGTTGAACACGCCGTCGAGCATGACGTTGATGCCGCGCCGCCGGCAGGCGGCGATCAGCCGGTCGAAGGCGGCGTCATCCCCTAGGCGCGGGTCGATGGAGTAGAAGTCGACCGTGTCATAGCCGTGGGTCTCGGAGGTGAAGATCGGCCCCAGGGCCAGGCCGTTGGCTCCCAGCTCGATCAGGTAGTCCAGCCACGGCTCCAGGGCGTCCAGACGCGGGGTGAGTGCGCGCTCGGCCTGCGTGGGCCGGATCGGCGCGCCGGTGAAGCCCAGCGGGTAGACGTGCCACCAGATGCAGGAATCACTCCATGAGGCCACAGATACTCCTAAGTGGGGCTCCAGCTCGGATCTGTCTCAGCACCGAATCCGCCGGGGAGTTCTCGCCACGGCCGTGCTCCGGGTGAACCTGATCACCCTAGCATCACGGCCCTGCGCCAGAGGTTCCGCCGGGCGGCATGTCACCGGACGGGAGGACCGCCGCTTAGACCTTTTCGACGGGTGCCAGGCGCAGCACTAGGCGCTTGGTCGCCCGGGCCCCGTCGATCATGAACTCCACGCGGGCGACCGTGGAGCGGCCTGTGCCCTCGATAGCGATGACGCTGCCCTCCCCGTAGGTCTTGTGACGTACCCGGTCCCCGGCCCGCAACCCGGCCACGGCCGCGGGCAGGGCGGCCTCCGCGGACTCCGCCCCGGACTGGGACGTGCCCAGGCGCACCGGCTTGCCGCGCGCCGCCAGGCGCTTGGCACGTCGGGCCTCTGCCCGGTCCTTGGGGGTCTCCACCCGCCCCAGCTTGCCGGTGCGGGTGCGGCGGCCGGAGCCAATGGCGGGGGCGAAGTCGCCGTCGTCGTCGGGGCTCTCCTCGCTGCCGCGCCCGTTACCGCGGCGCGTACCGAAGCCGCCCTCGTCCCAGGAGGCGCCCCAGCCGGTGCCGCCGCCGCGCAGGGCATCCATGGAGGAGGCGATGCGCTTCCACTCGATCGTGTCTTCGGGGACGTCGTCGAGGAAGCGGGAGGGGGGCATGGCGGTGGCACTGCCCCAGGCGGAGCGCACTGCGGCACGGGTCAGGTACAGGCGCTCACGGGCGCGGGTAACGGCCACGTAGGCCAGGCGCCGCTCCTCAGCCAGCTCAGTCTCCTCCGCCAGTGAGCGCGAGTGCGGGAAGGTGCCGTCCTCCAGTCCGGTTACGAATACGACCGGGAACTCCAGCCCCTTGGCGGTGTGCACTGTCATCAAGGTGACCTGCCCCTGCTCGCGGGCCTGGGCCTCGGCCTGGTCGGCGGCATCGGCGCTCGGGGGCAGCTGGTCGGAGTCGGCCACCAGCGACACCCGCTCGAGGAAGTCGGCAAGCGTGCCGTCGGGGTTTGCGGCCTGGAAGTCGGAGGCGACGGCGTGCAGCTCGGCCAGGTTCTCCACGCGGCTGGCGTCCTGCGGGTCGTCGCTGGCGCGCAGCTCCGCCAGGTAGCCGGAGGCGTCCAGGGCGGCGTCGAGGATGTCGGCCACGCCGTCGCCAGCGTCGCGGCCGTGCCGCAGGGAGGTGAGCAGCTCGTGGAAGCCCGTCACCTGCCGGGCGGCGCGCGTGGTCAGCCCGACGACGGCGGGCGGCTCCGCGCCCTCGCCCTCCCCCGGGCGGGGGGCGCTGGCGGCGTCGGCCACGGCGGTACCGAAGGAGACGGCGTAGCGGGCGGCATGCTCGGCCAGGGCGGCCTCCGCCTTGTCTCCCAGGCCGCGCTTGGGGACGTTCAGGACGCGGCGGATGGAGACGTCGTCGTCGGGGTTGTCGACGGCGCGCAGGTAGGCGATGGCGTCCTTGATCTCGCGCCGCTCGTAGAAGCGGGTGCCGCCGACCACCTTGTAGGGGTGGCCGGAGCGGACGAAGGCCTCCTCCAGAGCCCGGGACTGGGCGTTGGTGCGGTAGAAGATGGCGACGTCACGGGGGCGGATACCGCACTCGTCAGCCAGGCGGTCGATTTCGGAGCTGATCCAGCGCGCCTCGTCGTGCTCAGAGTCGGCCACGTAGCCGATGATCTTGGGGCCGTCGCCGGAGGCGGTCCACAGGTTCTTCTCCCGCCGCCCGGTGTTGCGGGCGATCACGGAGTTGGCGGCGGACAGGATGTTCTGGGTGGAGCGGTAGTTCTGCTCCAGCAGGATCGTGCGCGCACTGGGGTAGTCCTGCTCGAACTCCTCGATGTTGCGGATGGTGGCGCCGCGGAAGGCGTAGATGGACTGGTCGGAGTCGCCGACCACGGTCAGCTCACCCGGCGGGAAGGGCGAGCCGGCGCCGGAGGTGCCGGGCCCGCCCACAAGCTCGCGCACCAGCACGTACTGGGCGTGGTTGGTGTCCTGGTACTCGTCGACTAGCACGTGGCGGAAGCGGCGCCGGTACATCTCCGCCACCGCCGGCTTGGCCTGCAGCAGCTGGACCGTGCGCATGATCAGGTCGTCGAAGTCCAGTGCGTTGGCGGCCCGCAGGCGCCGCGCGTAGGCGCTGTAGACCTCGGTCAGGTGCCGTTCGAAGGGGTTGGAGGTCACGGCGCGCTCGGCGAACTCCGCCGGGGTGATCAGCTCGTTCTTCAGATCCGAGATGCGGGCGGCGAAGGTCTTGGGGGTGAAGCGCTTGGGGTCGATGCCGAGCTCGCGCACGATCAGGGTGATCAGGCGGGTGGAGTCGGCGGCGTCGTAGATGGAGAACGTGGAACGCAGCCCGGCGGCCTCGTGCTCGCGGCGCAGGATGCGCACGCAGGCGGAGTGGAAGGTGGACACCCACATGCGCTCCCCCGCCGGCCCGACCAGGCCGGCGACGCGCTCGCGCATTTCTGCGGCGGCCTTGTTGGTGAAGGTGATGGCGAGGATCTCGCCGGGGCGGGCCCGGCCGGTGGCCAGCAGGTAGGCGATGCGGTGGGTCAGTACCCGGGTCTTGCCACTGCCGGCGCCGGCGATGATCAGCAACGGGGAGCCGGCGTGCGTGACTGCCTGCTCCTGGGCAGGGTTGAGGCCGGTGAGCAGGCCCGCCGGGTCGGTGGTGATGCCGTAGCCGCGCAGGGCGCCGGGGCCGACCGTCCGGTTCGCTGCGCCCTCGGCGTCGACGCCGGCGCGAGTCCGGGCGGCCACGGCGTTGGCCTGAGCGCGGGCGACAAGAGCCGAGACCTCCGCCTGGCGCTCCTCCCAGGTGGGGGCGACGGCGGCCGCGCCGGCGGCGGACGGGACGGAGGTCTCCTCCGCGGGGTCGTAGGCGGCCAGGTCCTCCTCGTCCGGAGGCTCGACGGCGGCCCAGCTCTCGTCATCCCAGCCGGCGCCGGCCGGGTCGAGCGAGGGCAGGGCGGCCTCCGGCGGAGGCGTGGTCTCCGAGCCGGAACCGGGCATGGGCAGTGCACCGAAGAGGGAGTTCATCGCGTCGTTCATCTCGGGGCCAAGCCTAGACGGTCGACTCGAGACGGCGCGCACCGCGGCGGCTCCCAGCCTCCGCTTCCCGCCCAACGCGGCTCTTCCGGTTCATGGGTGTGGTGGTTGAGTCGGGCTGAAGCGTCTGTTGCGCCGGTTGGGCGTTAACAACGCTACTTAACGGTCTACTGTATGCCCCACAGCCCTTCAGCAGACCGTTAACAGGCGTTGTTAACCCCGAAGTGGCGTTGCAGATGAACCCACCTCCGGACGCCGGGGCTGCCGACAGACGAGTGCGGCGTGGTGAACCGGCAGGCTCACCGGATCCCTCACCCCGCAACACGCCAGCCGCCACACCCACAAGCACGAAGAGCCAGCCCGGATCGCCTGGTCGGTTGTTCCAGGACGCGGGTTGTCCGCGTCCTGGAGGTGTATCCCGCGTCGGCGACGACCGCCCCGCCAACGGCGAGAGCGCCCCCGCCCGACTAACGACGTCCCCGCCCACCCGACAACGACCTGCGCCGGTCGAGCACGACCTCGTCAGCCTGAACATGTCCATATCAGCCCGAAACCTACCTCATCACCCCCACGCCGCAGCCCCCGGCCGGAACCACCACACCCTCAAACCGGAAGAGCCCGGAGCGTCTCGGGCAGGTCCTAGAGCCAATGCTTGAAGGCATGCTTGGACCGGCCCTCGACCATAACCACACGAACGACCACCGAAACACACGAATCATCATCCCACGCCCGGTCCACCACATGCAGATCGCCGGGTGCGCCGTGACCGATTCTCGAAATCGATGACGAACGAACGGACCGACCGACATTAAAATTGCGAGCCGTTAAAGTGACGACGTTTCACAACACGCCGCTCGCCGCGAGATCAATATTTGCCACCGATCCACACCCCCCGCTGGAGCTGAGATAGACAGAATTAGCAACACGGGCACGCACACCTACAACCAAAGCCCCCTATGGCGCTTCAAGCGGGACTTGCTGCACCCGTACCGGCCCACTCAAGCGCACAGCGATTTCACGACTATGACCGCTGTCACCAGGCGAGACCAAAGACATAAAGGTAAATACTGGCGACCCGATAACAGTCATCAACCCAATTACAGTAATTGCAAAATGAGACTCATCGCGCGTCAAACGCGAATACAGCCAAGTAATAATTACCCGAGCAGCAACAACGACAACCGCAGGCCAAGGCGCGCCTGCAGCCTGCCACAACAGCAGCGTGGCACAGCTAAGAATTACCAGAAGCCTTTCCGTGGAAACACCCTCAACCGACCAAAGTAACGCAACGAGTACCAAAACAACAAACGCCAGAGCGCCGAGAACATAAGCTCGCCCAGCAACCCAACTCGCAACTTCCGAAACACGCAACGCAGAAAATCCGGCCCACTCCAACACATCAGACGCAATAGTCAACACAGGACGCTGGACACAAAAACACGCCACAACCAACAAATGCGGCAATTGCCACAACAACCGCCTTCCAATATTGCTCTCTAACACCTGCTTAAGCAGCGAAGACACCGTAACTGCCCCCACAATACATCACACCTTTGGTGCACATCTGACTACATTCAGCAATCAGTTAAACAAAAATGCACCCTTAAGTCAAGACTATCGTTATGTTATTCGCACGACAACGCTAGGCACAGGTGGTGAGTCTCGTTGTGTGGTGGCAATTCGCGCGGGGGTCCCTCCAGCGGCGTCGTAGGCGCTGCGGGTGGGGCATCGTGGGAGCCCAGATTCTCGACCAAGATTCACTAGGAAGATCCACCCACGACGCCCCACCAGCAAGCCTGCCGTATCCATGCTGATCGCGGAAGTCCTTGCGGACCCCGACCTGGCCACGATGATGTGTTCCGCCGTCTGCTTCAGGTCGGCCTGCAAGAGCTGTGGACGCCGAGGCAGCCACTTCGACGATTTCTTTGGCCTGTAGGAGGCCTTGGAGCGGGCGACGGGCCGCTCCGTAGACCTAGTGACCACAGATTCTCTTCGTAACCCCTACTTCCGGGAGTCGGTTCTGGCCACGGCAGAGGACCTATATGTGCGGTGACAACGCGGCTTACCTATGGGATGCGGCCGAGGCCGCTACGCAGAAGGCGCCGACGCTGCTACCACAGAATGAGGCGTTATTACCCTCTGATGGAGCCATCGACTGAGATTGGCTACGAGGAGCGGCTCGGGCTTTGGAGAATACCTAACTTCCGCCTGGGGAGACTACGCCACTCCCCGTAACTGTCCGAGATCGGCATAAACGCCGCCGCTCGGCGGCATCGCAGCCGACGAAAGCGCGGAATATCAACGATCTGCCAGGTAACACTCGCCGTCTCAGAGTCCTTTATGCCGATCTCGGACATTTCCCACCGCCGTCCGTAGCCGGGTCAGTTCACCGCGCCGGGGTTGACTGCCTGTGCCTTCCAAGGGCCGACGGTGGGGCCATCTGCTACGCCATTTCGGGGTTAACAACGCCTGTTAACGGTCTGCTGAAGGGCTCTGAGGTATACAGCTAAACGTTAAGTAGCGTTGTTAACGCCCAACCGGCGTAGCTGACAGCCTCTTCCTGTTTTCGGGTGCGGAGGGATGGCGGGACAACATGTGGGTAGGATGCCGGGCTGTCTGCAGGCGTGCTGGAAACAACCGGCTTGCCATCGGCCCGCAAATCGCTGTGGATTGTGACGGAGAGTGTCACCAGTCGGGACAAACGAGCCTTAACACCCGCCGAGCGTGGTTCGGCGCCCGCATGATTCCAACGTTTCGCTCGCGGCCGCCGGCGCCGCCGAACCCGTTTGTCCCGAATCATGACAATCACCCCTTGGTGGCTCTCGGGCTTGGTCAAGTTTCTTGGCGTGTTTCGGTGACGGATAGTCAGGCAGTATCTCGCCCCACCGCGCACACCCCCACACCGGAAGAACCGGTAACCCCGCCCTAGCGCAGCCCACCAAGCGAGCAGTCTTGAATTGAAGGAGCGCGCACCACCGTCTTTTAGCCAAAGCTACGGTTGAGCCCGCCCCCGCAATCGGGAGGCGGGCTCAGCCGTCAACGCATCAAGGAGTGCGCGTCAGTAGTCGCGCGTCTCGGAGATCACGAAGTGCTGCTCGCGGCGGCTGATACGCCAGTTGCCGTCACGCAGGACCAGGGTGTCGATGTAGCGGATGGAGTGGGACAGGAGCACGTCCCTGCCGTCCTGCTCCTGGACGAGCAGGGCCTGGCCGTAGTGGACGTCGGTGGCGGTGTCGCCGTCGAGCGTGATGACCTGCTGGCCGTTGATGTGGAAGGAGGTCTTGACGCCGGCCATGGCGGCTCCGAAGAGCTCGACGAGCTGGTCGGCGCCATCGAATTCCATCATCTTCAAGCCATCGGCGGTGTAGACCACGACGTGCGTGTCCGGGGTGAACAGCTTGGACTGCTCCGCGACGTCTACCTCCAGGTTGGAGAAGCGGTCGATGACCTCGCGGATGGCGTCCTTGTGCTCGAGTTCGGTAGGCATCAGTGTTCTCACTTTCTCAGGGTGGTTCGGATTGAGTCCGTGCGTCTGTGCCGTCCGGCAGTGCGGCTACTTCTCGCGGATTACTCGCGCCGGTACGCCTGCGACGATGCTGCGGGGCGGAACCGCTTTGATGAGTGCCTCTCTTAGCCCCATCACTTGCCAAGTCGGGCGAGGTCGTCCTGGACGCGCTGCGGCTCGCTGGCCAGCGGCACGTTGTTAGTGTCGAGCACGCCGTCGATCACACCTTCCTCATCCGCACGCGTCGCGGCGAACAGGGCCTCGAAGTCGGTGACGGGGGTACCGGCTTTGCTGAATACCTCCACGGTGCGGCGCGCGCCGGAGGGGTTGAGGGCGCCCTCCAGGAGTACCTGGGCGATGTGGCGCCGGTCGACTCCGGGCTGCCCGGTGACCAGGTCGCCCTGCTTGAGGTCGATCTGGCGGTCGGCGGGGCCCTGGTGGTCGAACCAGCCGGGGCGCACGATGGTGTAGGGGTGGCCGGAGGCGCGCACGAGCCGCTCGGCACGGCGCTTCCACTCCACGAACCCTTAGCTGCTGGCTCCGGCGCGGGCGGAGTGGGAGGCGTTCATGGTGGTCATCAGGCTGATGTGGGTTGGGCCGTCCCCCAGGGCGTCGATGACGGCGCGAACCACGTCGTAGAAGGTAGCGCCGCCCTTACCGTCGTTGTCGGTACCGTGTGTGAGTACGACGGCGTCGACATCCTGCAGCAGTGGGCGCAGCGCCTCCGTGTCGGTGGCGGCCGCCTCGACGATCTCGGCGCCGTCGGCCAGGGAGCGGCGGGCGCGGGCGGCGTTACGGGTGAGGGCCCGGACCCCCACGCCGCGCTGCAACGCCTCGTCGACGACGACGCGTCCGACCTGTCCGGTGGCTCCAATGGCGAGGATGGTGGTCATAAGGGGTGCTCTTTCCTGCACTTGTGGTTCGGGCCGGGTGAGCCCCGGCCGCGTGGTGTTACCGGCTCGGGTGACCGTGGCGAAGACGGTTCTGCCTGCCGGCACGCAGAATCGTGCCGTAAGCCGAGCGGCGGTTCCAGGACCCACGAGACGGGGTCTGGCAGGTCTCCCCCTGAGCCGAGCCGCAACGCTTGCGACCGGTCGACCTACCGTACTGCCCGCAGGAAGCGTTCCCGCCCGGTCAGGTCTACTCCGGTGGTAGCCACGGCGAATCCGGTCTCTCGGGCGGCGGCCCGCAGCGGCGCGGACTGCCCGGGGTCGTGCTCCATGATCAGTACCCCGCCCGGACGCAGCAGGGCAGCGGCCCGGGCGACGACGGCGACCGGAGTCTCCAGGCCGTCCTCTCCCCCGCCGTAAAGGGCGACGTGGGGATCGTATTCAGCCGTCTCGGTGTCCTCCACCGCCCCGGCGGGCACGTACGGCGGGTTGGAGACGACCACATCGACTCTCCCGTCCAATTCGTCGAGCACGGCCGGGTCGATGGCATCGCCGTGGATCACCTTCACCCGACCCGGCGCCAGGCGCTCGCAGTTCTCCCGCGCTAAGGCAACGGCGTCGGGGGCTGCTTCAACCGCCCACACGCGAGCTGTGAGCACCTCCCGGGCCACAGCGGCGGCAATGGCACCCGACCCGGTGCACAGGTCGACGACGCCGGCCTCCTCCCCCGGAGCGATCGCCCTTGCGGCATCAATGGCGGCCCCGGCAACCACCTCCGTCTCGGGGCGGACGATGAACACACCGGGCCGGCAGGCCAACTCCAGTCCCCGGAACCACATCACGCCCAAGATGTGCTGCAGTGGCTCGCGGGCGGCGCGTCGCTCCACGAGCTGCGCGTACGCGGCGGCGAAGTCCTCCGGGGCGCCGTCGGCGAGCAGCACCGGCCCGCCCAGCAGGTGCTCGGCCAGCAGCCGGGCGTCAACCTCCGGCGAGGCCACCCCGGCGCGGACCAGGGCCAGTCCTGCCTCGCGCACCGTACGCCGCAGCGCGTAGCGGTCGAGTGCACTCACGGCTGCTCGCCGGCGGCGGCCAGGCGCTCGGCCTCATCCATGGCGATGGCCGAGTCGATGACCGGACCCAGGTCGCCGTCGAGCACGGCATCGAGGTTGTAGGCCTTATAGCCGGTGCGGTGGTCGGCGATGCGGTTCTCGGGGAAGTTGTAGGTGCGGATGCGCTCGGAGCGGTCGACCGTGCGGACCTGGGAGCGGCGGGTGGCAGCGGCCTCGGCGGCCTGCGCGGCGGCACGCTCGGCAAGCAGCCGCGCCCGCAGCACCCGCAGGGCCGCCTCCTTGTTCTGCAACTGGGACTTCTCGTTCTGCATGGACACGACGATCCCGGTGGGCAGGTGGGTGATGCGCACGGCGGAGTCGGTGGTGTTGACGGACTGCCCGCCGGGCCCGGAGGAGCGGAACACGTCGATACGCAGGTCGGCGGCGTCGATCTCCAGTTCCCCGGGGTCGTCAGCCTCCGGCATCACCAGTACGCCGACGGCGGAGGTGTGGATGCGGCCCTGGCTCTCCGTGACGGGTACGCGCTGTACCCGGTGCACGCCCGCCTCGTACTTCAGGTGCGCCCACACGCCGTCGGCCGGCTCGACGGCGCTCTTCGCCTTGATAGCCAGGCGCACATCCTTGTAGCCGCCGAGCTCGGAGTCGGTGGCGTCCATAACCTCCACCGCCCAACCCATGCGCTCAGCGTAGCGGGTGTACATGCGGGCCAGGTCGGAGGCGAACAGAGCGGACTCCTCCCCGCCCTCGCCGGCCTTGACCTCGATGATGACGTCACGGGCGTCGTCTGGGTCGTGCGGGGCGAGCACCTCCCGCAGGCGCGCGGCGGCGTCCCGCTCGGCCTGGCGCAGTGCAGGCAGCTCGGCAGCGAAGTCCGCGTCATCGCGAGCCAGCTCGACGGCGTCGGCCAAGTCCGCGGCAGCGGCACTCCAGGCGCGGTACGCCTCTACTATGCGGCCCAGCTCGGCATAGCGGCGACCCAGGCGGCGCATGGCTCCGGGGTCGGAGGCGGTGGCGGGGTCGGCCATGTCCTGCTCGATCGCGGTGTGCTCCTCCAGCAGAGGCTGAACGGCGGAGAAGTCCTCGACGCTCACAACTCACCTTTCTCCGGCCCGGAGGGGATATGCG
>NZ_PIZD01000048.1:40551-64040 GCF_010365615.1 Actinomyces sp. 565 | reverse complement strand
TTGGGGTGCGTCCCACGCGCATCGTGCGGTCGTGGGACGCACCCCAAGGTCGTTAGTAGTCGCTGACGAAGCGCTACGGGATTACTTCTTGCGCTTGCCGTAGCGGGCCTCGAAGCGGGCCACGCGGCCACCGGTGTCGAGGATCTTCTGCTTGCCGGTGTAGAAGGGGTGGCAAGCAGAGCACACGTCCACACGAATCTCACCAGAGGTGACGGTGGAACGGGTCTCGAAGCTGTTGCCGCAGGTGCACGTGACCGTGGTGGGCACGTATTCGGGGTGGATACCCTGCTTCATAGGTGACTCCTTATGACTAGGGGTCCCGGGTCCCACACGGATGCGCGGGTGAACCGGAGGCCGGTCGGATATTCTGCCAGCCCACCTCGGCCCCCACAACGCGCGCACCGGGTGAGACGCAGCACGGTAGCGGTGGGCGAGGTGAGCGGACGTGGCGGGTCAGGCCAGCTTGGAATCGTCGTCGGCGTCCGCCAGGGAGGTGCCCTGCGGCGTGGTCTTTGAGATGACCATGAGGAATTCCGCGTTGGACTGGGTCTCCTTGAGCTTGCCGAGCACCAGCTCCAGGGCCTGCTGCTGCTCCAGTCCGGAGAACAGCCGCCGCAGCCGCCACATGATCTTCAGCTGGGCCGGGTCGATGAGCAGCTCCTCGCGGCGCGTGGAGGATGCGGCGACGTCGACAGCGGGGAAGACACGCCGCTCGGCCAGCTGCCGCGACAGTCGCAGCTCCATGTTGCCGGTGCCCTTGAACTCCTCGAAGATGACCTCATCCATCTTCGAGCCGGTCTCCACCAGGGCGGTGGCCAGGATGGTCAGGCTGCCGCCGTTCTCGATGTTGCGGGCGGCGCCGAAGAAGCGCTTGGGCGGGTACAGGGCACTGGCGTCCACACCACCGGACAGGATGCGCCCGGAGGCGGGTGCGGCCAGGTTGTAGGCGCGTCCCAGGCGGGTGATGGAGTCGAGCAGCACCACCACGTCCTGTCCCAGCTCGACCAGCCGCTTGGCGCGCTCGATGGCGAGCTCCGCGACGGTGGTGTGGTCGGATGCGGGCCGGTCGAAGGTGGAGGCGATGACCTCCCCCTTGACCGTGCGCTGCATGTCGGTGACCTCCTCGGGGCGCTCATCGACCAGCACCACCATCAGGTGTGCCTCGGGGTTGTTAACGGCTATCGCGTTGGCGATCTGCTGCAGGATGATCGTCTTGCCGGCCTTGGGCGGGGAGACGATCAGGCCGCGCTGGCCCTTGCCGATGGGTGAGACCAGGTCGATTACGCGTGGGGTCAGGGCCTTCGGGGTGGTCTCCAGGCGCAGCTGTTCCTGGGGGTACAGGGGGGTGAGCTTGGTGAACTCGGGACGGCGCCCCGCCCGCTCGGGATCCATGCCATTGATGGTCTCCACGGAGACCAGCGGCTTGTACTTCAAGCGGTTGGCGCGGTTCTGGCGGCGGCCGCGGCCGGAGCCCCCGCCGGGGCCGGCGTTGTTGTCGCCGTTCTCGCGTACCCACCCGGTGATCGCGTCGCCGGCGCGCAGACCGTTCTCCTTGATCTGCTGGCCGCTGACGTACACGTCCTTGGGGCCGGGCAGGTAGCCGGAGGTGCGCAGGTAGGCGTGCTGGTGGTCAGCCATGTCGAGGATACCGGCGACCGGTAGCAGGACCTCCTCCTCGCGGGCCTGCTGCCCCCGGTCCTGGTTGCCGTCGTAGTCGCCTCGGCCGTCCCGGTCCCGGCGCTTGCGGCCGCGCCGACGGCGTGGGCCGCGGGTGTCCTCGTCCACCTGCTCGTCCCAGTCGCTGGCGCCGCGGCGACGGCGCTCGCTCGGCTCTACCGCGGGGGTGCCGGTGGCGTCGGCCAGGTCCCGCATGAGTGCCGCCTTGGCGTCAGTGTGGTCCGCACCAGGCAGCTCGAAGCCGTGGCGGCGCTCAGGAGCGCCGGGGGACGACTGGGCTCGGCGCCGGGGACGCCGGGATCCGTCACGGGCACCTGCGGGCCCTGACTGCGCTGCGGCCCGGTCTGGGTGCGCGGGCGCCTGGGCACCGTCCTGGGCCGAGGTGGCGTGCTGGGGCAGGTCGAGGGTCAGGGGCGCTTCCGCAGCCGCCGGGGCGTCCTTGGGGGCACCGGCCGCTGCAGTCACACGGCGCCGGGAGCGGGCCGGGGCGGAGAGGCCGGCCGACGCTGCCGCAGTGCCCGTCTCCTCCTGCGCAGATTCGGACCCGGCGGCCTCATCGGCGGCGGGCGCGGGCCGACCGCGGCGGCGCGCCGGTGCGGATGGCTCGCTCTGTCCTGATTGTTTCCCGGGCCCCTGCTCTGGAGCCTGCGCGGCCGGGGCCGACGCGGCCGCGGGTGCGTCTTTCTGGTTCTCGCGGATGGCGGCGATTAGTTCGCTCTTCCGCATACGTGAGGTGCCCTTTAGGCCCATGGATGAAGCGAGCTGCTGGAGTTCAGCCAGTCGCATGGTGGACAGCGAAGGGCGAGCGCTGGAGATCTCGGTCACGAGTGTCCTAACGGTGTGGACATCAGCCTGAAGTGGCAGATGTATCTGGGACTGTCCCGGAATGTCACGGGATGAAGTCGTGCACCGACGAGGAACCGTGGCAGGGCCTGCGGCCTCAGCCTGGTGCGCATGCGGCGCGCCGCTTCGTTTCGGCTCGCCGCCGGGGAAACAGTAGCAGACCACCCGATGGCATTGCACATGCATCGGTATACCGATGCATGTGAACCCTCTCCCGTTTAGTCTCCTTTGCCCTTATCGCGCCGACGGCTCCACCAGCTGGGCGCCGGTCAGATCGATGCCGGGGCGCAGCACCGTCCACCCGTGCCGTTCCAGGGTGAAGCGGGTCTGCTGAGACAGATCCGCCAGGACGAGCACGGTGGGGCCAGCACCGGAGATGACCGCCGGGTAGCCCTGTTCGCGCAGGGAGTCCATCACCGCCATGGATGCGGGCAGCACGCCGCGCCGGTACTCCTGGTGAAGTCGGTCCTCGGTTCCCGCCATGAGCAGGTCCGGGCGCCCCGCGAGGGCGAGCATGAGGATGGCGGCGCGGGAGGTGTTGAACAGGGCGTCGGCGCGCGGCACGGAGGCGGGCAGGACCTTGCGGGCCTCCTCGGTGCTCAGTCTGGTGGTAGACGGCGGGACCAGCAGGCTCACTGCCAGGGTCGCGTCCACCGGCATGGGCGCGGAGCGGGGTGTGCCGTCGGCCTCGATCCAGGCGACGGTGGCGCCGCCGAATACCGCTGGGGCGACGTTATCGGGGTGGCCTTCAAAACCGGTGGCGATCCGGAATACCTCCTCGTCGGGCAGCGCCTCGGGGTCGGACAGCAGGCCACGGGCGAGCATCAGGCCGGCAACGGCTGCGCTTGCAGAGGAGCCCATGCCGCCGCCGTGGGGGATGCGGTTGAGGCAGTGCATCTCGAAGCCCGCCTGGGGTGCGCCGGCGGCGTCCAGGCCTGCGCGCAGGGCCCGTACCACCAGGTTGGAGTCGTCGGTGGGGACAGTGCCCTCCCCCACGCCCTTTACCGTGACACTGGTGGCGCCCACGATCGGGCGGACCTCAACTTCGTCATAGTAGGTGAAGGCCATCCCGAAGGAGTCGAAGCCGGGGCCCATATTCGCGGTGGTGGCGGGCACGCGCACCGCCGCACACTCGTTGGCCAGTCGCATGTGGTTTCACAGCCCCTCTACGCGGCGGGTGGAGACAACCTCGGCGACGCGGTCCTGGGCGCGCAGCCCGTCCACGGCGGCCTCAAGCCTGCCCACCGGGGCGGCGTGGGTGACGATGGTTACCAACGCCAGTTCGTCGCCGACGTCTACGTAGCTGGCCTGCCGCACCGAGTTGATGGAGACGTCGTGGTCGCCGAATACCTGGGCGACTGCGGCCAGCGAGCCGGGCGCGTCGGCCACCCGCAGTTGGATCTGGTAGCGGGTGAGCGCCTGCTCGGGGGGCAGGATCGGCAGGTCGGCGTAGCTGGACTCGCGGGGCGCCTGTCCGCCGTTGACACGGTGGGCGGCGGCGGCGACGACGTCGGAGAGCACGGCGGAGGCGGTGGGGGTGCCGCCGGCGCCCTGGCCGTAGAACATGAGCCGTCCGGCGGCCTCGGCCTCCACCAGGACGGCGTTGAAGCCGCCGTGGACGCTGGCGAGTGGGTGGTCGGCGGGCACCAGGGCGGGGTGCACGCGCACGGAGATGCCGTTGGCCTGCTCGTCCTCGCGGCGCTGGGCGATGGCCAGCAGCTTGAGCTCGCAGCCGGAGGCGTGGGCCTCGCGGATGTCGTCGGCGGTGATGGAGCGGATGCCCTCGACCTCGACGTCGTCGAGACCGACACGCGTATGGAAGGCGAGGGAGGCGATGATGGCGGCCTTGGCGGCGGCGTCGAGCCCGTCGACGTCGGCGGTGGGGTCGGCCTCGGCGTAGCCGAGCTCCTGGGCGGCGGCGAGGGCAGCGTCGAAGGACAGGCCCTTAGTGCTCATCTCGTCCAGGATGTAGTTGGTGGTGCCGTTGACGATGCCGAGCACGCTGGTGACGCGGTCGCCTGCCATGGACTCGCGCAGGGCGTAGACCACGGGGATGGCGCCGGCGACGGCGGCCTCGTAGTAGAAGTCGGTGTTCGCTGCGGCGGCGGCCGCGTACAGCTCGGGGCCGTGGGCGGCGATCAGGGCCTTGTTGCCGGTGATGACGCTGGCGCCGGAGGCGAAGGCCGCAAGGATGAGGGTGCGGGCCGGCTCGATGCCGCCGATGAGTTCGACGACGATGTCGTTGGAGGTGGCCACGGATTGGGCGTCGTCGGTGAGCAGCTCGCGCGGGACGGCCTCGTCTCGGGGGGCGTCCACGTCGCGCACGGCGACGCCGGTGATCTCCAGGCGGGCACCGGAGCGGGCGGCGAAGTCGTCCGCCTGTTCGAGCAGCAGGCGGATCACCTGGGTGCCGACGGTGCCGGAGCCGAGGACGCCGACGCGCAGCGTGGGGCGCTGCGGCCGCGGCGCGGCCGGCGGGATCGACTGTGCCGTTTCCTGGGCTGCCTGCTGTTTCACGGGAACCACCTCGAGTGCGTACGGGCTCGCCGGGGCGGGCGAGCATGACTCGCCACAGCATAGGCGGCGCCGGGGCTTTGGTGCCTCTCCGGCTTGGTGAGCGACGGCGTCACCTCCTCTCGCTCACTTCCCTCTCCCTCCACACGCCGAGATCGGTAGACGTTACGTGCCGAGATCGGTCGGGGCAGATATCAGCGCAGGCCCCGCACCACCCTCGCACTTAGTGCACTCCAGCCGGCCAGCGCCGACAGGCTCAGCGCTAGCCCCGAGGCGGTGTACAGGGACGGGGTGATGGCTACCACCAGCAGCAGGCCGACCAGTATGCAGGTCGCCAGCGCCCAGACCGCCAGCATGCCGTCGCTTCCCCGCCCGACGGTGCCGCGGCGGTGATCCACAGGCTCGTCATAGCGCCCCCACGCCGGGGGCGGGGTCTCCAGGGAAGAGCGCGTCATGTCCATAACCCGACCGTAAGGAATATCTCACTCACGCAGTACGTCCCCGGGGTGGAATTCCGACCCCTACGCCTCCTCCTCAGGGAGTAGGGGTCTTCCCTTAACGACTCTCCGGGCGGATCGTGGCCGACGTCGTCTCCTCCGGGCATCCCGTCACCATCACCGACCGCGGGCGCCCAGTCGCCCGCCTGGTACCGATCAATCCCGAGGAGACTCCCTACGAGCGTCTGCTGCGTGAAGGTCTCATCCGAGAGGCCACGCACGAGCGAACCGGTCCGATCCCTAGCCTCCCTGGATGCGATTCACCTGGCCACAGCCCTCATCCTGAATGACCCGCGCGACCCGGTCACGGTCCTCACCCATAACGCGCGCCTGGCCGCCGCCCGCGCGCAGGGGCTGAGCGCACTCGACCCGGCAGGACCGTCGGCTTAGTCCCTCTCCAGGGCGAGTAGGTCGGCGATGGTCTCCGGGCGCAGCACCCAGCCCTGCCGACCGTCCTCAACCCAGGCGACGCCGGGCCGGGTGAACAGGTTGTAGTTGCTGGCCATGGAGCGCCCGTAGGCGCCGGTGGCCGGAACCGCCAGCACGTCTCCGACCGCAAGGTCGGCGGGCAGGTCCACGTCGCGTACCACCACGTCGCCGCTCTCGCAGTGCTTTCCGACCACGCGCGCCCGCACCAGCCCAGCCCCCGGGTCGGGGCGCCGGTTGGCCACCAGGGCCGTGTAGGCGGCGTCGTACAACGCAGGGCGGATGTTGTCGCTCATGCCGCCGTCTACGCTCACGTACAGGCGGGCGGTCCCCTCCCCCAGCTCCACATGCTTGAGCCCGGTCACCGTGTACAGGGTGACCATGGCCGGCCCGGCTATCGAGCGGCCCGGTTCCACGGAAACATGTGGGACGGCGTCGCCCAGTTCGGCACACAGGTCGCGGACCGCCTCGGCCAGGGTGCGGGCGATGTCCGCCGGGGACGGGGCGACGGGGTCGGCGCCGGTGTAGGCGATCCCGTAGCCGCCGCCCAGGTCCACCTCCTCGCACAGCACGCCGGTGTCCTCGGCGATCTGGTGGCGCAGGCGCAGCACGACGCCGACGGCCTCACGGAATCCGGCCAGGTCGAAGATCTGGGAGCCGATGTGGGAATGCAATCCGTGCAGGTCCAGCTCGGGTGCGGCGACGACGGCGCGGGCGGCCTCGAGCGCAGCACCGGTGGCCACGGAGATGCCGAACTTCTGGTCCTCATGGGCGGTGGAGATGTACTCGTGCCCGCCGGCGTGGATGCCGGTGGTCAGGCGCAGCATGACCGAGCCGGTCTCCTCGGGAGCGTAGTGGCCGGACTCGCGCAGCTCCCGCACGGCGGCGGCCGCCAGCTCGATCTCCTCGACCGAGTCCAGGACCAGGTGGCCGACCCGGTGGGCGAGCGCGGTGCGGATCTCGGCACGGGTCTTGCCGTTGCCGTGCAGGCCCAGCCGAGTGGCGTGGGCGGTGGCGGCCTCGCCGTCGACGGCGGCCAGCGCGGCGACGCCCACGGCCAGTTCCCCGGCGGAGGCGGTGTCGATGCCCATGCCCTCGGCCAGGACCGTGCGGGCCACGCGGGTGGTGAGGAAGGCCTTGCCGGCGTAGTAGGCCTGGCCGCCGTTCATGCCGTAGTCGGGCCAGAACTCCTCGGCCATGGCGGCGGCCCAGGTGGCGGCGCGGCCGCGCAGGTCGGCCTCGTCCAGGACAAACACTGGAGTGGGGGCGTCGGCGAGGATCTCCCCCACACTGCGCTCGCCGATCTCAAGGGCGCCGTCGGCGCCGCGCCGGGCAGACCATGGCCACAGGTCCGGACGCGCCTCGGGCTCGGGGGCGACCAGGGCGCCGAGGGGGGCCTCGCCCGCGGGTACGGCGCTCATCACATGCGCTCCGGAGCACTCACGCCCAGCAGGCCGAGCCCGTTGGCGATGACCTGGCCGACGGCGTCGTTGACCCACAGGCGGGCGACGTGCCCGGCGTCGACCGGGTCGTCGCCGCGCGGGGTGACGCGGGTGGCGCCGTACCAGGTGTGGTAGGCGGCGGCGAGCGTCTCCAGGTAGCGGGCCACGCGGTGCTGCTCACGCAGGGCGGCGGCCTGGGCGACGATGGCCGGGTACTGGGCGAGTACACCCAGCAGCTGGGCGTCGTGGGGGGTGTCCAGCTGGGCGGGGTCGAAGCCGGCCTCGCGGGTCACGCCCCGCTCGATGGCGTTGCGGGCCACCGAGCGGATGCGGGCGTGGGCGTACTGGACGTAGTAGACGGGGTTGTCGTTGGAGGTGGAGGCCAGCAGGTTCAGGTCGATGTCGATCATGGAGTCCATGGAGGAGCGGGCGAGCGCATAGCGAGCCGCGTCCACGCCGACGGCGTCGACCAGGTCCTCCAGGGTGACCACGGTGCCGGCACGCTTGGACATGCGCACCGGCTGCCCGTCGCGCACCAGGTTGACCAGCTGGCCGATGATGATCTGCATGTTGACGCCGGGATCGTCGCCGTAGGCGGCGCACATGGCCATCATGCGGCCGATGTAGCCGTGGTGGTCTGCGCCCAGCAGGTAGATGGCGCAGTCGGCGCCGCGGGCGCGCTTGTCCAGGTAGTAGGCGACGTCGGCGGCGAAGTAGGCGGGGTCGCCGTCGGACTTGATCAGGACGCGGTCCTTGTCGTCGCCGAAGTCGGTGGTGCGCAGCCAGGTGGCGCCGTCGGCCTCGAAGATGACGCCGCGCTCGCGCAGGCGGCCGATCGCGCGGTCGACGGCGCCGGAGGTGTGCAGGGAGTCCTCGTGGAAGAAGACGTCGAAGTCGGTGCGGAAGTCGTGCAGCTCGGCCTTGACGGCGGCGAACATGAGGTCCACACCGCGGGCGCGGAAGACCTCGGTGGCCTCGGCGTCGGGCAGGGTGGCGGGGTCGGGGCGGCCGGCGGCGGCCTCGTCCGCGGTGACCCGGGCGGCGATCTCGCCGATGTAGGAGCCGCCGTAGCCGTCCGCGGGGATCTCCTGGCCGCGGGCGGCGGCGAGCAGGGAGCGGGCGAAGCGGTCGATCTGGGTGCCGTGGTCGTTGAAGTAGTACTCGCGGGTGACCTCGGCGCCGCAGGCGGCCATGATGCGGGCCAGGGAGTCGCCGACGGCGGCCCACCGGGCCCCACCCAGGTGCACCGGGCCGGTGGGGTTGGCGGAGACGTACTCGAGGTTGATGTGCTGGCCCGCCAGGGAGTCGTTGGTGCCATAGGCGGTGCCGGCGGTGAGGATGGTGCGGGCGAGCTCGCCCGCGCTGGCGGCGTCCAGACGGATGTTGAGGAAGCCGGGGCCGGCGACCTCGGCGGAGGCGACGCCGTCCAGGGCACCCACACGCTCGGACAGCAGCTGGGCCAGGGCGCGCGGGTTGGTGCCGGCCTTCTTGGCCAGCTGCATGGCGACGTTGGTGGCCCAGTCGCCGTGCTCGCGGGAGCGGGGGCGCTCGACCTTGGGGACCGGCACCTCCTCCACCGGCAGGGCGAGGCTGCCGTCACTGGCGGCGGCGAGGAGGACGTTGCGGATCGCTTCGGCGAGCTCTTCTGGGGTCACGCGCGCCAGCGTACCGGCACCGCCCCAACGCGCCGAAACCGGCACCACTCACACGCCGAGGTCGGTAGACGTCACGTGCCGAGGTCGGTCGACACGGGTCCGTCACGCTCTGCCCGATGCCGCGCGCGCGAGACATCAGCTCCCGGAGGGCCACCGATTCAGCAGCTTCTCGGCATCCTCCGGGCGCCCTCCTGCCAGATATGCAGCGGCCAGACTGTCGCGTGCGGCCAGGGTGTGGGGGTGGTCATGCCCCAAGATACGCAGGCTATCCTGAAGCACCCGCTCATGTGAGCCGATGGCATCCTCAGGACGCCCTGCCAACTCATAGGCACCGGCGAGGATACCCAAGCGGATCAAGGTCTGAGGGTGGTCAGGCCCCAGGATGCGCATGCTGTCCTGCAGGACCTGCTGGTACAGCTCAATGGCATCCTCCACCCGGCCCGCATCCCGGAGGGCACCAGCGAGGCTTTGGCGGCTAGTCAGGGTGTCGGGGTGGTCAGGCCCCAGGATGCGCAGGCTGTCCTGAACTACTTGCTCGAACAAGCCGATGGCCTCTTCCACACGACCCGCCCTCCAGTACGCGTTGGCGAGGTTGTTGCGGCTGGCCAAGGTATCTGGATGATCAGATTCCAACAGACGCAGATGATCTTTGAGGTTTTGCTCGTACAGGTAGACGGCCTCCTCCGACCGGCCCACGGCCTGGTAGACGTCCGCAAGATTGGCCCGACTTAACAGGGTGTCGGGGTGGCCAGGCCCCAGAACACACAAGCTATCGTTCAGAACCTGCTCACGCAGTCCGATAGCTTCCTCCAGCCGATCCGCAAGCTCGTAAGCGTAGGCGAGGTTGCTTCGGCTGACCAAGGTGTCGGGATGGTCAGGCCCCAGCACACGCAGACGGTCCTTTACTATCTGCTCATATAAGGCAATGGTTTCCTCCACCAGACCCGCAGAATAGTACGCGTCAGCGAGCACATACTGTCCATCAGTACGCTCATCCCCCGGCGGAATTGTCGAGAGCGCCGCCTCAGCCTCTTCCAGACGCCAGCCGGCGGCCAGCCAACGCACATGCATAAGGCGGCTTTGGTGAGACTGCGCCTCGCCGTCGAGCCGTTCGGCACGTGACAGCCACGCCTCCTGCGAGTCCGCCTGCGGCACATTCCCCACTTCCGTCAGCGCGCGTTCAAGCAGCAGCAGGCGCATGCCAGTGATGCCGCCATCGTCACCGTAACGCAGTTCTATCGCCTGCCGCAGCGTGCTCGGCAGGCTCATAACCGGCTCGGCATCTCCGCTAGCAAGAGCAGCAAGAGCGTCCTCAACCCGGCCCATCAGGGCGAGCGAGGGGCGGCGCACAGCAGGAAGACTCGTCAGGCCGCGCACAAGGCTGAGCGTCTCATCCTGGTCGATCATTTCCAGCGCGGCGCGGGCGTACTCGTTCCTACCCGATGCGTGCAGCTCCTCGACGTCGAACCAGTTGACCAGGAACTCAATAATGAGCTTGAGCGGCTCACCACGGGACTCCTTGATCTGGAAGGCGAGACGAGCCAGCGGCTCGGCCAGCTCGTAGTAGGTCCTGCGCCGGTCGAGCAGGTGGGCGAACGGGGTTGAGACCGCGGCGAGCCAGCCCTGATCCACCAGATCACTTACCGACTTTGCCACGCTGCGCTGATCCGCACCCACCCGCTCGGCAATCGCCTTGACCGGCAGTGGCCTGTCAGCCGTCGCCAGTTCGGCGACGACGAGCCGCTGCTGCGGCGAGAGCCGTGCGAGCCGCTCCTGGTAATAGGGAGTGAGATCGTCGAAGCGGGTGAGCAGAAGGTCGGTGATGTTATCCACCTGATCCACTGTCAGCACGCTGCCGAGCAGTGCCCACAACCGTGGTTGACCACCCGCCAAATGCGAAATGGTATGAATACGCGCGACGGCGTCGGGCTCTTCCAGCCGCTCCTCCAGCGCGCTGTCCCCGCCCTCGTGGGCGAGAGCCCGCAGCATGTCCTGGGCCTCCTGGGCGGAGAATGGCTCAAGGCGGATCGTGTCGAAGAAGTCGAAGAAGGGGAAGGCCTCATCGGCGAGCGTCCGGTCCAGCGTCGTCGTGGAACCGATCAGGAGGATGCCGGATTCGGTCTGGAAGAGATTCCGCAGGCGCTGCTGGCCCAGGTCGCCAATCGCATTAAGAACCTGGTCCACGTTCTCCATGAGCAGCAGTACCGGGCCGTTGGTACGCAGCGAGGCGCGCAGTTGCGCATCGAGCTGGTCCTCGCTGAGATGCGAGTCGGACTCCTCACCCGCCGCGTCAAGGATGGCCGCCAGCAGCCTCCCGTAGGACGCGATCGTCCATGGGTCCTCGGGCAACCACGCTATGCGCATTCGTTGGCCGCCCTCGGTCAGGCGGCGGGCGCGATGTGCAACCAGGGCGATGAGGTGCGTCTTGCCAGCCCCCCGCGGCCCAACCAGGAGGGTGTGATGCGGGCTCGGAGTAGTTCCCAGCGCCTCCACGCGCTCCACGAGGCGGGCCAGGATCCGCTCGCGCGCCACGAACAGGCGCTCGAGCTGCTCACCGGGCATAGTGGAGGGGGTGTATCGGGAGATCGTGGTCATGGACGCTCCAGGAGATTGTGCTTACGTGCCCAGATGTAGGCGAATGCCGGATAACGCCAGCGCACACGCGAGCCGCGACGCTCAAGGTAATGGTCGCTGCACAGCAGCTCAACAACCTCATCCAGCTCTTCCGAGGCATCGTCTTCCAGGGCCTCAGTCAGTGGAACCCACGCCCGCGGTGCGGCCGTAGCCGTAGCGCTGAGCACTCGCGCGGCGAGCCGTGCCTTCTGCCCGTAGTACACGCGCACCCGCTCCTCGAAGTGCTTCAGATGCCGGAAGTCGTCCGGATCATCAATGATGCCTTCAAAGGCCTCCCTGACCTCCTGCGGCCCAAGCGTTCCCCCAGCCCTATCAAGGCTGCGGGCAACGGCGTGCATTATGAAGGGGACACCGCCCGCCACCTCTACCAGCTCAGCGACAACACGATCGGAAGGCATCTGCTCAATGCCACGGAGAAGCGCTTGCGCGAGCTCGCGCACCTCATCATCGGGCATGGGCCCGAGGTGCAGCGTCTCCAGGTCGTTTATGTCGCCACTGGTTGTCCCCGCTTGCTCAAGCACGTGATGGAAGCCGATAGAGCCGGTGACGATCCAGCGCACTCGGGTGTACTGCTGCCTGAGCCGACGCAGAGTCTGCAAAAGCTCTTTAGCCGCCTGCGTACCTTCGTTGCGTGCAATATTGCCGACCGCCATAGGCACCTCATCCATGAGGATCAGCGGGATGGCTGAGTCATCGCCTTGGTCCAGCGCTGCAAGGATCTTGGTAAGCAGGTCCAGCGGCGGGGTCTGGCGGTGGTAGGTCTTGAGAGTCAATCCGGGAACACCAACAGTATCGACGTGGTCGAACACCGTTTTGAGGACCTCGCGAACCCGCACCGGCAGCTCCGGGTTCCCACGCAGCCCCTCTGCGGTCACCGCGAGGAAGCGATCCGTAGTCCCCACGCCCTCGTAGTCGATGAAGTAGGGCCGGAAGGCCGCCTCCCTGGCAGCGAATGTGCGCAGCCAGTAGGTCTTGCCCATGCGCCTGGGGTCCGTGAGCAGGAGATTCACCCCCGCCAACAGCCGCTTGCGGGCGCGGTCACTGACCGCAACGCGCCCCACGAACTTCTCGGCATCTCGGGCATTTCCGGGCTGCGGCACCACGGTGAGAGGAACCGGTTCCATGACGACCTCCGATGTACGTCGAATCTCCCGTACAAATATACGTGAAGACTCACGTACGTCAAGAGGTCCTATCGGCCACCCCGAGGCGACCCGCGTGGACACCCCAGCAATCCGACTCGAAGCGCCAAGACCGGCACGAGTTGCGCACAGGCGCCAGCCGATACCGCCTCACCACGCCTGCCGGTGCAAGCGCCCCCACAAAGTAGTAGAGTTTCGGGTAGCCGAAACCATGTGAGGAGGCCGACCGTGTCCGCTCCCGGCAACACCACCGACGCCGTCGACGTCATCGCGCGCAAGCACGCCCCCAAGTCGCGCCCGCCCCGGCACCGGCTGCTGGCCCTGCTGGGCCCGGCCTTCGTTGCCGCGGTCGCCTACGTGGACCCCGGCAACGTGGCGGCTAACATCACCGCCGGCGCCCGCTACGGCTATACGCTGGTGTGGGTGCTGGTACTGGCAAACGCCATGGCTGTGCTGATCCAGTACCAGAGCGCCAAGCTCGGTATCGTCACCGGCCGCTCGCTGCCGCAGGTGCTCGGGTACCGGCTCGGCCGTGGCCCGCGCCTGGCCTACTGGGCACAGGCGGAGCTGGTCGCCGCCGCCACTGACCTGGCCGAGGTGATCGGCGGCGCCGTCGCCCTGCACCTGCTGTTCAACATCCCGCTGCTGACCGGCGGCGTGATCATCGGCGCCGTCTCCATGCTGCTGCTGGCCCTGCAGGAGCGCCGCAGCCAACGCACCTTCGAAGGGGCCGTGGTGGCGCTCCTGGTGGTGGTGACGATCGGCTTCGTGGGCGGGCTGCTCATCGCCCCACCCGACTGGGGCGAGACCTTCGCCGGCCTCATCCCCCGCCTGCAGGGATCGGGCAGCCTGCTGGTGGCCGCCTCCATGCTCGGCGCCACCGTCATGCCACACGCCATCTACCTGCATTCCTCCCTGGTGCGCGACCACCACGAGGAGATCGGTGAGGGGCACGCCGAACGCCAGGCCGACGGCGCCACCCCAATTCCAGACGACGGCGCACCCGCCACTTCCGGCGGTACCCCCCATGGCGACGGCGCCTCCTCCGGGCAGACGCGCACCGGCCGGCTTATCCGCGCCACGCGCGTAGACGTGATCTGGGCGCTGGCGCTGGCCGGCGGCGTCAACATTGCCCTGCTGCTACTGGCCGCCTCCGCCCTGTCCGGCGCAGACGGCACCGACACGATCGAGGGGGCGCACGCCGCCATCACCGCCTCACTGGGGCCGGCCGTAGGCGTCGTGTTCGCCATTGGACTGTTGGCGTCCGGGCTGGCATCGACGTCGGTGGGCGCCTATGCCGGCAGCGAGATCATGGCGGGCCTGCTGCATATCCGCGTACCGCTTTTGGCGCGCCGAGCGGTCACGCTTGTGCCCGCGCTGATCATCATCGCCGTAGGGGCCGAGCCCACCTGGGCACTCGTGCTCAGCCAGGTGGTGCTTTCCTTTGGGATCCCGCTCGCGATCGTGCCGCTGATGCAGGCCACCGGCTCGGAGCAGGTCATGGGACGGTGGCGCGACGGCGCTCTACTGCGCTGGACCTCCCGCGCGGCGGCGACGCTCATCATCGTGCTCAATCTGGCGCTGGTGGTGCTCACACTTACGGGTAACGGGTGAACACCCGGGCGTACACGTCGGCGAACACCACAGGACGCCAGTTTCCGTCCAGCGCCCGAACGCTGGTACAGTCACGCCTCGGGCCCCGGTAGCTCAGTGGATAGAGCGTCTGCCTCCGGAGCAGAAGGTCGCAGGTTCGAATCCTGTCCGGGGCACCGGCCCCGAGCCCCCGCCCGATCCCGAGTCGGCGGGGGCTTCGTCGATCCGGCCATTGCAATGAGCCCTTCCCTGTTCATAAGCAGGCCGTGAAGCTGTCAGCGCTGGTAGGTGATGGAGTCGGTGTCGTCGAGGACGATGTAGAGACTGCCCCTGTTGGCGGATACGCGCAGGGCGCCGATGACGATGACGTGGTGGTCTACGAGGTCACCGATGCTGGCGTCGAGGTTGTCCTGGACGCTGGGGGCCTGGTCCTCACGGATCATAAAGCCGGCAGTGTTTCTTCGGCTGGTGCCGGGCCGGGGCTTGAGGTTCAGGAAGACACTG
This sequence comes from Actinomyces sp. 565, assembly GCF_010365615.1. Taxonomy (NCBI): domain Bacteria; kingdom Bacillati; phylum Actinomycetota; class Actinomycetes; order Actinomycetales; family Actinomycetaceae; genus Actinomyces; species Actinomyces sp. 565. The sequence continues at coordinate 49,113 of NZ_PIZD01000048.1, read as the reverse complement.
CGCGTTGCGGTGTTCTCGGCGTAGTCGGTGACTCGGCCGTAGAAGCACGCGTGCAGACCGTCGTGGTCTTTGGTGAGGGTGTTTGCGGGGATCAGGAGTCGGCTGACCGGCCCTCTGGTCTTGTCGGGCAGCGCAAGGGTTGTTTCGGGGTCGAGGCGGCCGCTGAGGGCGCGGGCGAGCAGCGAGGCCAATGGGACTTTTCTCGCGGTGGGGGCGGATCGTCTGCTGGCGGGGCCTGTGATGGCTGTGGCCATGGGACGTCCGGAGGCCTTGGTGCGGGTAGTGGGCGTCCTGGTGTCCTTGCCCGGTGTGGAGCTGGGCGTGATGAGCAGCAGTGTCGGCCCCTCATGGCGGGTGCGGGTGGTTGTGGATCCGTCGCGGTGGCCTTTTCTGGCTCGTACCGCGGCTTCTCCCTCGTCGCAGTCGGTGATGTGTTCCTTGGCGGCGAAGTGGGGTCGGACGTACGGGGAGTTCAGTGCCTTGGCCCAGGCGGTGGCGCGGCAGGGTCTGCCGTCGGGTGCCTGGCCCGGGCAGGTCAGCGCCTGGGGTGTGTTGGGACTAGCCGCGTATTTTTCGATGCTGATCAGTTCTCCGCCGCTGGTAGCTGCGTAGCGCAAGGTGGTGCTCCTGTCTTGGGGACCGCAGGTCGGTCCTGCCTGTCCTCAGCAGGTGCGGGGCGTCTGACTGCCCCGGCCTGCGGGCCTGCTGGCGGTGGTGCGTCGGCGAGCCGGGGTGGGAGGGCGCCCGGCCGGGCACCATCCCACCTATCCCTGATTGTTACCGAGACCGTACCGCGACATGCGGGTAGCTCACCGTCCGGTCCAAGGATCGCAGGTTCGAATCCTGTCCGGGGCACCGGCCCCGAGCCCCCGCCCGATCCCGAGTCGGCGGGGGCTTCGTCGATCCTGAGGGACGCTGTAGCAGAATGCCTCTGAGTCCTTGGCAGCTCAAGGCATCGTCGCGCGTTGGTGGCCGCTGTTACGCTGAACATGCCTTCTCCGGCACCTCCTCTCGGAACACTCAATGTCCTTGCCCGAGAAGGTAGGAGCCAGGAGGGAGGTGGGGGCCATGTCCAAGCCGAAAGGCCGACATGCCAAAGTCCACAAGGACAAGGGAATGGCCCGGAAGCTGAGCGAACTGTTCGAATCACTCGCTCAACTGATCCGGGCCATTGGTGTCCTTGTGGATGCCCTCGGCAGGTGGCTCAACTGAACCGCCTGCGTCGGGGAGCCATCCGTATGCCACCAGGTGGCTCCCCTCTATTGTGCCCGCGACGTTTCTCGCTGGCAAGCCAAATAGGCACAAGACAGGTCGGGTTGTTGTACGTCAGGGCCGGGCCTCGGCGTTCCCCGCACGCTACTGCACTGCGATCAGCGCGCGCCGGCGGCGAGGTCTCGGTCGGTATCGAAGATGACGCGGTCCGCGGCCACGGTCAGCTCCCCGGAGCGGTTGTCACCGAAGCGCCGGCCGATACTTCGCCCCGTCCAAGGCTCCCAGCCGGGCTCACCGGTCTCGATGAAACTCACCCAGGCCGAATGCATCGCGTCCGCGAGCGCCTGCGGCGGCGACGCTCCGAGCGTGTGCTCACAGTAGGGCTCGCCCAGGCAGTCGAAGACGAAGGGGATCTCCATGCAGTGCGTAGCCTGTCCCGCACTCCCACCGCAGTAGCTGAACTCGTAGGCGTAGCTGTCGGCGGCTTCCTCGGTATCCGGCCCACCGCCGAGGATGCCCGCACCTGACTCGGCCCGGCCGGCCGCGCCGGTGGCACTCGTGCCCGCCGCCTCGGCGTGCGCGGCGCGGGTTAGGAACCACCCGGCGAGCGGGATGTGGAAGGTCGCGTCCGAGATGAGGTTGCCGATCACCATGTGCGGGGAGTCGGCATGCTCGGGGTGCGCGGCAAGCAACCGGTCGGCCATCGACCCGCTCATGCCGCCGGCCACCAGCACCTCGCGCGGGTTGCGCCCGGCCATCGCCTCGGCGTATGCCATGCCGGCTAAGGCGAAGTCGTGCGTGGTCGAGCCGACGAGGATCGGGACCTGCGCCCCGTCTCCCCGGCGCAGGGCCTGGCGGATCGGGGCACTGATGATCTCACCGTCCACGGTCGGACTGAATGGGATACCCGTATCGGGCTTGCCGATGCCCGCCAGCACCCCGGCTACCGCTCCGGCGGGGTCCGGTCCGGCTGCAGCGGCACCGCCGTCGTCGGCGCGATCCTCGACGGCGTCCAGGGCGTTCTGCGCGGTGAAGACATCGTCATAGCTGCAGGACCGGAACCCCGCGAGCGTCGGCGCCACACCGAGGGCCGCGGCCATGCGAGCGGCATTGTCCGCGTTGCGTGCGGCCGGCAGGTCCGTGACTGCGCCGGACTCGGAGATCACGCCGCGGAACAGACCCCGGGCGCGCGGCACGGACAGGAGCACCAGGCTGTTGCCGCCGCCGGCGCTCTGCCCGCCGATCGTCACCTTGGCGGGGTCGCCACCGAAGCGGGCGATGTTGTCGCGCACCCACTCCAGGGCCATGACCTGGTCCAGAACCGCCCGGTTGTAGGGGGCGTCGGAGTCGGGGATGTACCCGTACCCGTCGAAACCGAGCCGGTAGGCGACCGACACGGTGACCACGCCGTCGCGATTGAAGGCGGCGCCGTCATACCAGGGCGAGTTGTGGGAGCCGGAGGTCCAGCCGCCGCCGTGGATCCACACCAGCACCGGCAGGCCTGCGTCCTCGTCCCCCGGCGCGGGGGTGAAGACGTTGAGGGTGAGGAAGTCGTCGCCGGGCACGCTCGGCTCGGGGATGGCCGGGTCGGCGAAGATCGAACCGCGCTGTGGCGTGGCCGCGGGCAGGACGGCGGCATGCTCGCCGCTCCAGGGCTTGCGGCGCACGGGCGCCAGGAAGCGCAGGTCCCCCGTCGGCGCCTCGGCGTACGGGATGCCGTAGAAGGCTGCGGAGCGCTCGTACCGGGCGGCGGGGCCGATCCGGTCGGGAGCGGAGACGATGCTGCGCCATACCCCGCGCACCGCTCCCGCGGAGGTATCCACGCGGGGCCCGGTCTGCCCGGCTGGGACGGCGATCGGGGTGGAGGCGACGTGCTGGGTGGAGGCGTGCGGCGGAGGGCTGGGCGCGGTCATGCCCTGATTCTCACCCCCAACCACCGCAGTGTCACAGCCTTGGCATCATGCGGCACCCACCGGGGGTGACGGCGCGCCCGGGCGCCGTGCGTCAGCCGAGTACTTCCAGCGCGAGGGCGGGATGATCGGTGATGATGGCGTCGACTCCGCGCGCGGCCAGCGAGCGCATCTGCTCTGGGTCGTCTACGGTCCACACGTGCACTTCCAGCCCGGCGGTGTGCGCCTGGGCGATGAAGCGGCGAGTGACCACGGGCACGCGGTGGAAGCGGAGGGGCACCTGGACGGCGTCGACCCGCCCGTTGGTCCAGGCCCAGCGCGTGTGCGGCACCGGCACGGCCGCCTCGCTGAGCAGCATCAGCCCGGCCACGTCACCCACCCCCAGCGAGGTAGTTGCCCGCGGCTCTTGGCGGCGCAGCACCGCCAGGCGACGGGCGGAGAAGGAGGCGAAGCGCACCCGTTCCAGGGCGTCGGCCTCGCGCACCGCCTGGAGTGCAGGCTGCACGACGCCGGAGTCCTTCAAGTCGACGTTGAAGCGGATGCCGGGGTGGGCGGCCAGTGCCTCGTCCAGGCGCACGGGGGCGCGCCCGTCGCCGGCGTCTACTCGTGCCAGTTCGTCCCACGTCAGCTCTGCGATGCGTCGGGGGTCCCCCGTCGTGCGCGCCAGGTCGGCGTCATGGGAGAGCACGACAACGCCGTCTGCGGTGGCCCGCAGGTCGGTTTCCATCCAGGTCAGGCCGAGCCCGGCCACGTGCTCTACGGCGCTCCAGGTGTTCTCCGGAGCCTCCCCGCCACCGCCCCGGTGGGCGACGACGGCGCAACGGTAAGAGGGTGACATTATCGGCTTCCTGTGCGGCTCGTTCGGATGGCTGCAGGGCGGTGGGTGCAAGCGGTCAGGCGCAGTCCGTGGTCAGCTCGACGGCGGTGTGCTCCGCCAGCCACTCCTCTGGGTCGACGGTCGAGGAGTCCTCTGTGTTGTTGGCCGTACGCACCTCGAAGTGCAGGTGCGGGCCCGTGGAGTAGCCGGTGGAGCCGACGCCGGCGATCAGCTGGCCCGCCTCTACCTGGTCCCCCTTGGATACGTAGATGCCGTCCTCATACATGTGCAGGTAGCTGGTGTACCAGGTCTCGCCGTCGAGCTCATGCTCGATAGTGACAGTGCCGGTACTGCCTGACATGCCGGCCTCCACGACTGTGCCGGCGGCGACCGCGTAGATGGGAGTGCCGGCGGAGGCGGCGTAGTCCTGTCCCGCGTGGAGCTTCATGTATCCCAGGGTCGGGTGCAGCCGGTAGCCGTACGGGGACGAGACCGTGTAGGTGCCCTCGATCATGGGGTAGAACAGCTCCGGGGCGGAGTTGAATGCCGCAGTGTCGCCGGAGGCGCCGGAAGTCTGTGCGGCGCAAGTTGCGGAGGCATTCTCATACGCCTCGCGGATCCGGGCCAGGGTGGCGGCGTCGGGCACGTTGGACAGCTCGGAGTCGGTATCGACATCGGCGTCGGAACCGAGTACTGCGGCCGCGATCGAGGAGGAGGGGTCGGTGGTTCCCACGCCGGTCGGATTCGTGCTGCTGGCACCCAGGGCGGCGACCGCCTGCGGACCGGTGGGCAGGCTCAGAGTCAAAGGAGCCACCACGGTCACCAGGGCTAGGACTGCCAGCACGCCCAGCCGCCCCACTGTTCCCGCGTAGCTGTACCGACGGCCCCCGGGTTGGCGCGCGCCCATGCCGACGCCGGATGGGCTCCGGTAGGTATCGACCTGGACGGGAGCCGGGGTGGACTCCTGCGGCGCGGGAGCCGGTGACACCGGTGGAGCGGATTGTGCGCCGGGCTCCCGCTCGCGTTCCGCAGCGCGTTCTGCGTCACGACGTTGCCGCCGCGTCATGGGCTGTTCGGCCACGCAGTGCCTCCAGAGGTAGTGCTCGCGGCCGCCGTCGCGACCGACCGGTGCACTTTAACCAGCCGTGATCCGCCATTACCAGGACGACGGTCACATCTCCTGCGGGATCATCCCTGCCCCAGGTCACGGCGGCGATGGTCCTCCCGCTGCATTGAGTCATGCACCTCACCGACGAGCTCCTCGAGAATGTCCTCCAGGAATACCACGCCCAGCGTCGTGCCGGACTCGTCCTGGACGCGGCCCAGGTGCGCGCCGGAGCGTTGCATCGAGGCCAGTACGTCCTCAACCTCGTCATCGGCATGAACCGGCACGAGCGCGCGTACCCGCCACGGGGGCACGGGCCGCGCCCGTTCCGCCTCATCGGCGTACAGCACGTCCTTCAGGTGCAGGTACCCGAGGATTCCCGCATCCGGCCTGTCCGCGTCTCGCCCTTGCGCGGGCGCGCCGGTCGGCGCCTGGCCGGGCCGGGAGCCGGGAGCGGTGACCTGGGGCTGTCTCACCACCGGGAAACGGGAGTAGCCCGTAGCAGCCACCGCGTGCTCCACGTCCTTGGGCGTGCAGCCTGTGGGCAGGGTAACCAGTGAGCCGACCGGCACCATCACGCTGCCGGCGGTTTCCTCCGAGAACTCCAGGGCGCCGGAAAGCAGCCCGGTTTCGTCGTCCAGGACCCCTTCCGCGGTGGAGCGCTCCACAATGGAGGCAACCTCAGCGGCATTGAAGGCCGCGGAGACCTCCTCCCTGGTTTCGATGCCGCACAAGTGCAGCACCCCGTTGGCGAAGCCGTTCAGGCCGGTGATCACCGGACCGAGCACCCGCGACAGGCGCACCAGCGTCGGCACGATCCACCGGGCGGCAGTCTCGGGCGCGGAGATTGAAAGGTTCTTGGGCACCATCTCCCCGATGACGACGTGTGCGTAAACCACAATCACCAGGGCCGCCACCACGGCGATTGCATGCGCCCCGACGGCGCCAACGCCCACCCGGGTGAGCAGGGGGGTCAGCAGGTGGGCGATGGCCGGCTCGGCAACCACACCCAGGCCGGTTGAGCAGACGGTCACTCCTAGCTGGGCGGTCGCGAGCATGCGAGAAACATGCTGTAGCGCCCACAAGGCGGTGGCAGCGCGCCGGTCCCCGGCCTGTGCCAGCGGTTCCAGCCGGGCTCGCCGCGAGGAGGTGACGGCGAACTCCGCAGCCACAAAAAACGCGTTTCCGGCCAGCAGCGCCACCGTCAGGAGCAGCGCGAGGGAGGTACTCATTTCCCCGTCTCCGCTCCCCCGGCGGTCGCGTCCGCCTCACCCTGCTCCATACCGACGCCTTCAGGTGTGGCCAGGGGATGCACGCGCAACCGGGTGATGCGGCGCCCCTCCATGGCCTGCACCGTGAGCACTGCCTGCGGCGTGGTCACGGCGTCGCCGACCTCCGGGATACGACCGAGCTCGGTCATGACCAGCCCGGCCAGGGTCTCGTAGGGGCCGTCGTCGGGAACGAACACGCCGGCACGGTCGGCCAGCTCGTCCGGACGCAGCCACCCGGGCACGCGCCAGTCCCCCGACGCATCGGCGTGGGCGCCGGAGCGACGCCGGTCGTGCTCATCGGCCACGTCACCGACTATCTCCTCCACGGCGTCCTCGAGCGTGACCACGCCGGCGGTGCCACCGTACTCGTCTACCACGAGCGCCATCTGGCTGCCCGTGTCACGCAGCTCCACCAGCAGCGAGGCCAGTGGCATGGTCTCCGGCACCCGGGGGGCGGGGGTCATCAGGGACGAGGACGTCACCGGCACCTCCGCCCGCTTGCCGTAGGGCACGGCGATGGCGCGGCGCAGGTGCACGATGCCGAGCACGTCGTCGCTGTCATCACCGATCACGGGGAAGCGGGAATGGCCGGTTGTGCGCGCCAGGGCGACGACGTCGGCGGCGGTGTCGTTCTCGGCCAGGGCGCGCAGGCGGCCCCGGTCGGTCATGACGTCGACTGCGGTCAGCTCGCCCACACCAATGGAGCGCGTCAGCAGCGTGGCGGTGGAGACGTCTAGGACGCCCTCCGCGGCGCTGTGCCGCACCAGTGCAGCCAGCTCGGAGGCTGAGCGCGTGCCGCTGATCTCCTCGGCGGGTTCGATCCCGATCCGGTGCAGCACCCGGTTGGCGGTGCCGTTGAGAACCGCGATGACCGGCCTGAGTGCCGTGGTGAAGGCCGTCAGGAAGGGGGTGACGGCGCGCGCGGCGGCCATCGGGTCTGACAGGGTGGCGTTCTTGGGGATGAGCTCACCCACCACCATGGAAAAGGCATTGACGATGACCAGGGCGGCAGTCGCTGCTACGCCTGTAGCCACGGACTGCGCCAGCCAGGTGGACATCAGGCCCGTCAGCAGCGTCGCCAGCGCCGCCTGCATGGTGTACCCCAGCAGGATCGTGGTCAGGGTGATACCGACCTGCGCACCGGACAGCAGCGTGGACAGCCGGCTCAGGGCCCGGCGGACCCTGGTGGCGCCCCGGTCGCCGGCGACGGCGCGGGTTTCCACCGTAGAGGGATCCAGGGCCACCAGGGAGAACTCCCCGGCGACGAATAGGGCGGTTCCGGCCGTCAGCAGCACGCCGACGGCGATCATGAGCCACTCCCTCACGGCCGGCCCCCGGCACACAGGCGAGTGGACTCAGGGTGAGGGTGGTCTGATTCGGCACCGGAGCGGGTGGGGCGCCCGTGCGCCCGGCGAGCGTGTCGTCGCATAGTGCTGGCACGGTATCACCTGGACGCGGCGTAGGTGGTGCGCGGCCGTCGGCGTCGGCAATGGCAGGATGGATCCTGCTCGGGACCCAAGCGCCCGAGGACGACTTCACCGGCGTGCAACTGCCGTGTGGGAAGGAGCTGAGCGGGTGCCCATGGACGAAACGAGCCTGTGCTTCATTGGCGACGAACTGGTCTCCGGCTACGGGGATGCCCGCGCCCTGGGATGGACCGGCCGGGTAATGGCACGCACCCCCCGCGAGCTCGGCATCATGTGGAACACGCTGGCAGTTCCGGGCGAGACGACTGCCCGGCTTGCAGAGCGCTGGCAGAGCGAGGTGGCCCGCCGCACCACCAGCTCCGGCGTCAACCGGCTAGTTATCGGCCTGGGAGTCGCAGACGTGCTGGCCGGCGTCTCCCACGCCCGCTCCCGCCTGGCCATCGCGAACGTACTGGACACGGCCACCAGCGAGCACCGCGCGTGCTTCGTAGTAGGTCCGCCGCCACTGCCGACCGCTGACCCCGATGGCACGGCCGCACTGTCACGGGCAGTCGGCGAAGTTTGCCAGCGCCGCGGTATCCCGTACGTGGAGACCTTCGAGCCGCTGCGCAACCACGACCAGTGGCTCTCGGACGTCGTCTCCGACGGGGGCCGGCACCCGGGCCAGGCGGGCTACGGACTGCTGGCCTGGCTGGTTCTGCACCGCGGCTGGTACGAGTGGCTGGGAGTGCCCGCGCCGCGATGAGCCGCAAGGGCAACCAGGGCGCTCCGTCTTTTAGAGCGGTTTAGGTGGGAAGTGCCGTTTGGCGCGCGGCCGCCG
>NZ_PIZD01000048.1:11202-40250 GCF_010365615.1 Actinomyces sp. 565 | reverse complement strand
TGACGATCGGCCGACCACCGCTTGGGTGGTCGGCCGATCGTAAATACTTGGGGTTCGCGCAACCCGGCTCAGGCGTTGGGACGCTTGCCGTGGTTGGCGCTGTTCTTAGCGCGCGAACGGCGCTTACGACCGCGCTTGCTCATTCCTGCCTCCTGATGTCTGGTGGTTCTTATCCGCCCCGAGGGGCACGGAACTCCGGGTATCTTCGCATACCGCGCCCCGATACTGCCAGCCGAGCAATTCGGCTGCGCCGGTGAGCGCTGACACAACCGACGCCTTGGCGGGGCTTGGCTGCACGCGCCCGCCCGGCCTGCACGAGTCAGCGGCGCTCGAGACTCTCGGCGGCCACAGCCGCCACAGCCACTGACGTGACCGCAGCACCCGCCGTGGTGATGCGCGCGGCCGATAGCTGGCCCAGCACGCGCGCCCGCAGGGAGGCGGGCGCCTGCTCGGCGCAGCGGGAGCGCACCAGCTCACGCAGGTGACGCTCGGCGTCGGCCTGGCGGGAGCAGTGCTCGCAGGAGGCGACGTGCTCTGCCAGCCGTGCCTCCAGATCGCGGTCGCATTCGTGGTCGAGGAACCGCTCCAGGTGAGCGCGTGCCTCGGAGCACGAACAGGGTTCGGTGGGGATCTTCTCACCCATTAGTGCTTCTTCTCCTCGCTGATATAGCCCAGCTGCCTGGCATGATCCGCCAGCAGCTCACGCAGTTGCCGCCGCCCACGGTGCAGGCGCGACATGACAGTGCCGATGGGGGTGCCCATGATGTCGGCGATCTCCTTGTAGGAGAATCCCTCAACGTCGGCGAGGTACACGGCCAGACGCCGGTCCTCGCTGAGCTCTCCCAGTGCCGTCTTGATCTCCTCGTCCGGCAGCTCGTCCAGGGCGAGGTTCTCCGCACTGGGCAGTCCCACAGAGTCGTGGGAGGCTGCCCGATGCAGCTGCCAGTCCTCAACCGAGTCGGCGTCGGACTGCAGTGGCTCGCGCTGTTTCTTGCGGTAGGTGTTGATGAATGTGTTTGTCAGAATCCGGTAGAGCCAGGCCTTGAGGTTGGTCCCGGGCCGGTACTGGTGGAAGGCACCGAAGGCCCGCGCGTAGGTGTCCTGGACCAGGTCCTCGGCGTCAGCCGGGTTGCGCGTCATACGCAGCGCCGCACCGTAAAGCTGATCCAGATACGGCAGGGCATCGGCCTCGAAACGGGCCGCGCGAGCCGCGTCGGACTCGTCGGCCGGAGCACGGTCGAGTTCGTCGGAGCCGGCTTCCGCGGGCGTCTGGGTGATACCACCGGGCGGATCCGCAGGGCTGAGTTTGTCTGAGTCCGTCATCATCGTCCACGAGCCTAGCCCGCCCCCGCCGGAAGTGCTTCGCGACTCCACCCCATGTGCGAGTGGTCTCATAGCGAACACCGCGTCCGGCAGCAGGCCGAGTCCACCACCCGTATCGGTGATGGGCGCAGGCCCCGGGACTGAGCTGGTTGGGGAAACATTCATCAGGCACCCTAACGGTGAGAGACGTCCGCGCATTCCCGGTTACCTCCGCCGGCTACCTCGGCCGGACTACTGGCAACGGGCGGCGCGGTGCGCGAGGATGGGTGACATGGATCTTCTGCGCACCGTTGCCCGCCCGGCTCTTGCCGCCCCCTTCATCGCCGATGGCATTGACGCCCTCGCCCGCCCCAAACGGCATGCGGATAAGTTCGAGCGGGTGCAGCCCTGGTTGGAGAAGGCCGGGGTCCCGCCCGTGCTGCACTCTGACGCCGAGTTACTCACCCGCGTCAGCGGAGCGGTGAGTGTGGCCGCCGGACTCGGGCTGGCCACCGGTCGGGCGCCGCGTACCTGCGCCACGGTGCTGGCCGTCCTCAACGTCCCGCTGGCACTGGTCAATAACCCGGTCTGGGCCGTCGAGAGCCAGGACGAGCGTAAGGAAGCGCTGTCTGGGCTGATGCGCTCCGCCGCCGTCGGCGCAGGGCTGGCCCTGTCCGCGGTTGATCGCGAGGGGCGCCCCTCCCTGGCTTGGCGGTGGAACAATCGCCGTCGGCTCAGGGAAGCGATCGCGGCAGCACAGGCGCAGGTGCGCGCCGAGTACGAGCCGGTGGTCCCGGCGCGAGGCACCGCCGCGTCGCGCTAACCTCGTCGTTGGGACACGCCCGTCGGCCGCCGCCGGCCCCCGGGTCAGGCCCACACACGCCCTCGAGGAACATGAAGGAATACAACCGGTGACCGCCCAGAACGCCTCCAGCGCCCCCGCCGGGACGCCCGACATCATCTACACGCTGACCGACGAGGCGCCCATGTTGGCGACCCGTTCCCTGCTGCCGATCATCAAGGGCTTCACCCGGGCGGCCGACGTGAGTGTGGGCACCGCGGACATCTCCCTGGCGGGCCGCATTCTGGCCGCCTTCGGGCTGGTGGACGACGACCTGGCCCGGCTCGGCGCTCTCACGCAGGACCCCACCGCCACCATCATCAAGCTTCCCAACGTCTCTGCCTCCCTGCCGCAGCTAAAGGCCGCCATCGCCGAGCTGCGCGAGAAGGGCTACGACCTGCCCGACTACCCCGACGAGCCCGCCACCGACACCGAGCGGCAGGTGCGCGAGGCATATGACGCCGTCAAGGGCAGCGCCGTCAACCCGGTGCTGCGCGAGGGCAACTCCGACCGCCGCGCCCCGCAGGCCGTCAAGGCCTACGCGCGCACCCACCCGCACTCCATGGGCGCGTGGAGCCCGGATTCCAAGACGCGCGTGGCCACCATGGACGCCGATGACTTCCGTCACAACGAGCGCTCCGTGGTGGTACCGGAGGCGGGCACCGTCCAGATTCGGCTGGTTCCGGCCGACGGCGGGCAGCCGGTGGTGCTGCGTGAGGCACTGCCGGTGACCGCCGGGGAGGTCTTGGACGCCACCTTCATGTCGGCGCGGGCGCTGGACGAGTTCCTGGCGGGGGCGAACGCAGCGGCGAAGGCCGACGACGTGCTGCTGTCGGTGCACCTGAAGGCCACCATGATGAAGGTCTCCGACCCGCTGATCTTCGGGCACGCGGTGCGCGCCTTCTTCCCCCAGACCTTCAGCACCTACGGCGAGGCGCTGGCCGCCGCCGGACTGCGCGCCGAAGACGGGCTGGCCTCGATCCTGGCGGGGCTGGACGACCTGCCCGAGGGCGAGCAGATCCGGGCGAGCCTGCAGGCGGAACTGGCCTCCGGCCCGCGGCTGAACATGGTGGACTCCACTCGCGGCATCACCAACCTGCACGTGCCCTCCGACGTGATCATCGACGCCTCCATGCCCGCCATGATCCGGGCCGGCGGCAAGTTGTGGGACGCCGACGGCTCCATGGACGACACCCTGGCCGTCATCCCCGACTCCTCCTACGCGGGCGTGTACCAGGCCGTCATCGAGGACTGCAAGGCCAACGGCGCCCTGGACCCGCGCACCATGGGCTCGGTGCCGAACGTGGGGCTGATGGCCCGCAAGGCCGAGGAGTACGGCAGCCACGACAAGACCTTCCTGATCCCCGCCGACGGCACCGTCGAGGTGGTCGTCACCGCCGGAACGGGCAACCCGGCGGGCACCGTGCTGCTGACCCACGACGTCGAGGCCGGGGACATCTGGCGCGCCTGCCAGGCTCAGGACGCGGCCATACGCGACTGGGTGCACCTGGCCGTGGTGCGGGCGCGCGCCACCGGGGCGCCGGCCGTCTTCTGGCTGGACCCCGAGCGTGCCCACGACCGCACCATCGCCGCCCTGGTGGAGCGCTACCTGGCCGACGAGGACACCGCCGGCCTGGATATCCGCATCCTGGACCCGGTGGCAGCCACCCGCCTGTCCCTGGAGCGGGCGCGCCGCGGTGAGGACACGATCTCGGTGACCGGGAACGTGCTGCGCGACTACAACACCGACCTGTTCCCCATCCTGGAGGTGGGTACGAGCGCCAAGATGCTGTCGGTGGTGCCGCTGATGAACGGCGGCGGCCTGTATGAGACAGGCGCCGGCGGCTCCGCACCCAAGCACGTGCGCCAGCTGCTGGAAGAGGACTACCTGCGCTGGGACTCCCTGGGTGAGTTCCTGGCGCTGGCGGAGGCGCTGCGGCACGTGGCACAGGTGAGTGGGAACGCGCGCGCCACGGTGCTGGCCGATGCCCTGGACGAGGCCACCACCACGCTGCTGCAGGAGGAGCGCTCCCCCGCCCGCCGCCTGGGCGGCATCGACAACCGCGGCTCCCACGCCTGGCTGGCCCTGTACTGGGCGCGCGAGCTGGCGGCGCAGACGGCCGACGCCGAACTGGCGACCCGTTTTGCGCCCGTGGCCGAGCAGCTGGGTGCGGTTAACGAGCAGGTGCAGGCCGAGCTGGTGGCGGTGCAGGGGCACCCGGTCGAGCTGGGCGGCTACTACCTGCCCGATCCGGCCCTGGCCGATGCCGCCATGCGCCCGAGCGCGGCCCTGAACGCCATCGTCGACGCGCTGTGACCGAGGTGGCTGCCGTTCCTCCGCCCGCGTCCCGCCCCTGGGCTGCGCCTACCGCCGCCGGCCCGCTGGACGCCGTCGTGGACCTGCCGGGCTCGAAGTCGCTTACGGCCCGGGCGCTGGTGGCGGCGGCAGTGGCGGATGGCCCGACGACGCTGCGCGGCGCCCTGCGCTCGCGCGACACCGAGCTCATGCGTGCCGCCCTGACGGCGCTGGGGGCCCGCTTCGAGGAACTTCCCGATGAGTCCGGCGCCTTGGCCGACGGGGCCCTGCGGGTCACGCCCGCGCCGCGCCCGTTCCCGGCCCGTGCCGGTGCCGACGGCGTGACCCGCATCGACTGCGGCCTGGCCGGGACGGTGATGCGCTTCATCCCACCGCTGGCCGCGCTGGCCGATGCGCCGGTTCTCTTCGACGGCGACGCCGCCGCCCGCCGTCGCCCCCTGGCCCCGCTCCTGGACGCCCTGGAGGATCTTGGTGCGCAGGTCGCCTATCTGGGTGATCCCGGCTTCCTGCCCGTGCGCGTGGGGCCGGGTGACGGGCGCCTGCGGCGCCCCGCCGACCCGGCCCGCCCCAAGGCGCCGCACCGGGTGGGCGTGGACGCCTCCGGTTCCTCCCAGTTCCTGTCCGCGCTGCTGCTGGCCGGGTGCCTGCTTCCCGGCGGGCTGGCCGTCACCCCCACCGGGCCGGTGCCGTCCCTGCCGCATGTGGCCATGACCGTGGAGTTCCTGCGCGGGCGCGGCATCGCCGTGGACGAGCCGGACGCCGACGCGCCCGTTGGCGCGCGCACCTGGACGGTGCACCCGGGCGCGCCCAAGGGCGGCACGGTCTCAATTGAGCCGGACCTGTCCAACGCCGGCCCGTTCCTGGCAGCGGCGCTGGTGGCCGGCGGACGGGTGGGCGTGCACCACTGGCCGGAGCGCACCACCCAGGCAGGGGACGCCTGGCGGTGGCTGCTGCCCGCCCTGGGCGGCGCCGTCGAGGAGGTCCGTGAGGCGGACGGCTCACTCACGCTGACTGCCATCGGCACCGGTGAGCTCGGCGGGATCGATGCCGACCTGTCGGCCGTCGGAGAGCTGACCCCCACGGTGGCCGCGCTGGCGGCCCTGGCCTCGGCGCAGGGGCACGCCTCGCGCCTGCGCGGCATCGGCCACCTGCGCGGGCACGAGACGGACCGCCTGGCGGCGCTGGAGGCTGAGATCAACCGGGTCGGCGGGAGGGCCCGCCAGACCGCTGACGGCTTGGAGGTCGCCTCCCTGCCCGCCGGGCAGCGCCTACACCCGGCCCGGCTGCGCGCCTACGCCGACCACCGGATGGCGACCTTCGCGGCCGTCGTCGGCCTGGGGGTGAGCGGCGTGGAGGTGGACGACATCGCCTGCACCGCCAAGACCCTGCCCGACTTCCCCGGCCTGTGGGCCCGCCTGCTGGACGGGCACTCCCCCACTCACCGAGACCGGTACTTGTTACATGCCGAGACCGGCACAAATGACGTGCCCAAACCGGCAGATATGACGGATGCCGCCGAGGAGGCGCGCTGATGGCCCGCCGTGACATCGGCACCGACGATCCGCGCGTACGGGTGCGCCCCGGCAGGCGCTCACGCCCGCGCACCAAGCAGCGCCCTGCCCACGCCGACGCCGTGCCCGGCATGGTCACCCGCATCGACCGCGGTCACTACCGCATCCGCCTGGAGGACCCCGCTCTCACCGCCGACGGCAGCGGCGACATCACGGCGATGAAGGCCCGCGAGCTGGGACGCGGGAAGGTCGTGGTCGGGGACCGGGTCGCCGTCGTCGGGGACACCTCCGGCCGCAAGGACACCCTCGCCCGCATGGTGCGCGTCGAGGAGCGCCGCACTCTGCTGCGCCGCAGCGCGGAGGACGGGGACACGGCTGGCACGGAGAGGCCGGTGGTGGCCAACGCCGACCTGCTGGTGATCGTCACCGCCCTGGCGGACCCGGAGCCGCGCCCGCGCATGATCGACCGGTATCTGGTGGCCGCCTATGACGCCGGAATGGAACCACTGCTGGTCCTGACCAAGGCGGACCTGGCCGACGCCGATGCGCTGCTGGGGCTGTACGAGCCGCTGGGGGTGCGCTCGGTGGCCACGCGCCTGGACCCCTCCAGCCGGGCCGAGGCCTCCCGCGCCGGTGAGGGCGTCGAGGCGGTCCGTGCACTGATCACCGGCCGCACCTCGGTGTTCGTCGGTCATTCCGGCGTGGGCAAGTCCACGCTCATCAACGCGCTCGTGCCCGGGGCGGAGCGGGTCACCGGGGAGGTGAACGTGGTCACCGGTCGCGGCCGCCACACCTCCACCAACCTGCAGGCGTTGGAGCTACCCGGCGGCGGCTGGGTGATCGACACCCCCGGGGTGCGCTCCTTCGGGGTGGCGCACGTATCCAGCGCGGACGTGCTGCGTGGCTTCCCGGACCTGACCGAGGTCGCAGAGGAGTGCCCGCGCGGTTGCACGCACGAGACCGGCGTGATCGAGTGCGCCCTGGACGACTGGTCCGCCGACTCCGCGCTGGAGCCCGCGGAGCGCGGGCGGCGCCGGGCCCGGGTCGACTCCTTCCGGCGCCTGCTCGCCCCCGCCCTGGAGGCCGAGGACCCGACGACGCCACGCCGACGCTGAAACCCGGACAGGACGGGATACGCGCCACGTTCGGCAAGTCGTTTGCCCACGCGGCGGCCCGAACAGACGTTAGCCTATGCATATGTCCGTCCCCTCGGTCCCAGCGGCGCCCCTTCCCCGTCCCGCCTGGGCAGATCTGTCAGTGCGGGCCGAGCTGTCCCAAGCGCGTCGTCGGGTACTCGAGGAGATTGAGCACGCCTCGCACCCGCTGACCGCAGCGCATGTGGCCCGCACCCTGAATCTGCACCACAACACGGTTCGCGAGCACCTGGACGCCCTGGTGGAGGCGGGCCTCGTGAACGCATCCACCAACCCCACCGGGCGTCGCGGACGCCCCGCCCTGCAGTACGCTCCCGCCGGCCCAGACCCGGCGCGAGTGGCCGGGTCCTACCTGGCCCTGCTGGACGCCGTTATCGACCAACTCGGGGACGGCGAGCAGGCGCGGGAACGCGCCAAGGCAATCGGCCGCCGCTGGGCACAGCTGACTCCCGCCGATCCGGCGAGCCCAGTCCCGCAGGCGGGGCGCCCCGAGACGCAGCTGACGGCCCTGGCGCAGCACCTGTCACTTATGGGCTTCGCCCCCGACTTCGACGGCGAGCAGCTAGTGCTCAAGGCCTGCCCCCTGGTGACCTCCTCGCGCCCGCCCCACCCACTGGTGTGCGTCATGCACGAGAGCTTCCTCAACGAGCGCTACGCCCGCTGCCGGGCAGGCGCCGAGTCCGAGGCCGCGCCCCGGGCAAAGGGTGCCGCCGCCCACCTCACGCTGTCCCCGCTGCGCCCCGACGGCTGCCACGTATCGTTCGCAGCCCACGGAGGTCCCTCCTGCGGACACACCGGAGACCACACGCTCAAGCGGTAACCCTCAGATACCCCATGGCGCCCTTCTCCATATCGGCGAAGGCGTGGCTGACGAGCGTGTAGGTACCCGGGGCGGGGGGAACGCATTCGACGAATCCGCCCTGTGCGGGCTGAAGCCCCAGTGCCTGCCCGCCACCGGACCAGGCGGCACCGATCTCCTCGGGTCCTCCGAGTGTCCAGGCCCCCTCGCTGAAGACCTGGTCGAACTGTAACCCGACGGCGTGAAACGCCGTCGGCAGCGAAGGCCCTGCATCCAGCACCCAAATGCGCACCCGCTCCCCCGGAGCCGCCACGAGCGGCCGGTCGCGGTACTGGAAGGCGGTGCCGTTGAAGGCCAGCAGATCGGGGGTCTTGGCGCTCACCTTGTCCGCGTCGGTCTCGTCTCCCTCGGGGCCGAGGTAGATCTCCGACTGGATCAGCAGGTACTCGCGGTCGACCTCGGCGAGCCCGGGCGGGTCAATGATGACGGCGCCATACATACCGGAAGCCAGGTGCACACTCATCGGTGCGGTGGAGCAGTGGTACAACCAGATACCAGAGCGCTGCGCCTCGAACTCGTAGACGAGGGACTCACCGGGGCCGACGGAGCGCATCACCTCATCCGGCGGGACCACGCCTGCGTGGAAGTCGATGGAGTGGCTCATGGATCCGTCGTTGACCAGGGTGATGCGGAAGGTGTCGCCCACCTTGCCGCGCAGCACCGGGCCGGGCACCTGCCCGTTGTACGTCATGCGCCGCTGGGTGACACCGCCGCCCACGTACATGCTCTGCTCGGTGACGGTGAAGGTGTGCTCGTGGACGGTGACCGGCTCGGCCGGTGCCAGGGCGGCATCGAAGGCGGCCACGTCGTCGGGCAGGGTGGCGGCATAGTCGGGGACGGCCCCGCGAGCCGCGGAGGCAGCCGACGGAGACGAGGTGCTCCGCCCCGAGGCAGTGACCTGCAGGACCATGCCCTGGGCGCGGTGCCCGGCGATGGAGCACCAGCCCTCCAGCGGGCCTGTGACAACGCCGGCCTCAAGGCTGCCGCGCTCCCCCGCAGCCACCCGCCCGGTGGAGGCGGTGGTGCCGTCAGCGAGCCGGAGCACCAAGTCGTGGACCTGGTCGCCGGTGTTGTCCAGCGTGACCTCCAGCCGGTCGCCTACGGGAACCTCCACTGTGTCAGGCACGAAGCGCATACCCTCGACACCCACGGTCACGCGCGTGGTCCGGCCGGTGGCCGCAACAGAGTCATCGCGCCGCCGGCTCGCCCCGCCTTCCCGCCAGACGGCAGCGGCTGCGCCTGCCGCCACGGTGCCGCCGACCGTCAGCAGGCCTACAAGCGCCCCGCGGCGATCCAGGCGCGTCGCGCCCGGGTCCGCACTGCCTGCCCGGAGGCGCCCGCCCCGGCCGACAGCGGGGGCGGTGCCGGCGGTGACGGCCGCCCGGTCCGCTCTTGACCCGGCGTTCCCGGCGCGGTCCTCCCGGCTGTAAGCGTCACTAACGTTACTCATGCGTCCTCCTGCGTGCTGCGCCGGTTCCCGTCCAGTCCGACGGCGGGATTCTTGGTCGGGCGTGATTCAGCGCCACTCACACGGCCGCCTTCCGTACGTCGGTAAGCAGCCCGCCGCACGCTCAGGACGATCCCCACCGGCACGTAGGCAACCGTGAGCCCCGCCGCCACGCCTCCGGCTAGCCGCACGCTCCAAGGCAGCGGCTCGGCGACCGCCGCTAGGAGGCACAGGTTCGCCGTCGTCACTCGCCAGGCGGCGCCACGGTCCATAAGCGCGTTGGCTGCGCGTGCGGCTGCCGGTCCGCCGCCCAGCATGACCGGGGTCAGGTAGCTCAGGGCGGCAGCCACGATCTGCAGGGCGAGTCCTCCGCCCAAGGCAAGGCGGGCGTCGTGTATGACATCGCGGGCGGCGGCTACGTCAGCGGCCAGGGTGACACCGGTGCCGATGAAGCCCGCACAGGCCAGCAGCCAGCCGACGGCGGCCGCCGCGCTCATGGTGGCAAAGGAGGTGGGCCTAACACGCCGTGCCGTCACCGTTGCCGGCAGGATCACGGTAAGGGCGCCGACGAGGTACACGGCCACGCCAATGCCCGCCGCCGGGCGCCACACGCCCGCGCAGCCGGTGGTGGCGGTGCCGACCACGAGCGCCGGCAGGCCCCGGCTGGCCAGGCGGGCCGCCGTCGGCTCCATCCTGGTGCGCAGCATGGTCGGCCACAGTACCGTGAGCGTGCCCAGCACGGTGATGCCCACAAAGCCCAGCAGCATGGTGGTGGTGTGGGCGAGGTAGAGGACGTCGGCCAGATGAAGCTCGCCGCGACCGTCCGCCCAGTGGACCAGGTACCCCAGCGCCGCGCCCGCGGCCAGGGCCGTCAAGGCGGCGAGATAGTGAAAGGTCAACGGCGCCATCGCGGGGGCGAGCGCACGCCGGTACTGCACACCGAGCGCCACCACGCCGACTGCGGCCGCGGCCACCACCACGCTCACGCCCGCCAGGGCCACCGCGGTACGGCCGGCAGCGATGCCGACCAGCACCGCAATGGCGCCGAGGCTGTGGGCGTATAGGCGCGCGTCCAGCAGGGCCGCGCCGCCGAGGGCGGGGCGGTGCAGCAGGGTGTCGGCGAAGTGGGCCGACCACACGGTGATGGCCGAGCCGACGCCGCCGAGCAGCAAGGCATGCAGCGGTAGCCAGGTGCCCCATGCCGCCAGCGGCCCGCCGATGACGCCTACCGCGAGTGCGGCCGTAGCAAGGAACCAGGCCAGCACTACGCCATTGCGCCGGATCTGGGTACTACGCCGACGGTTTCGGCGGGACGCCCCACCCGGTCCGGAGCGAGCCTGCCGCCCGTCTCCTAGGCGGCTATCGGTGCCACCGGCTAAGGCCACCTTGTTTTCCACGTGGCACACCGTAATAAAATGGATGGGCTCCCGGCAATCGGTCGTGCCGCGCGCGGTTCCGGGAGCGCGACCGAAGTCCGCGCGCACACCGTGGCCTAAGGCGCAAAGGCGTCTGCCAGCACGATTGAAGAACTAATCAGGAGGTATCCGTGAGCGAAGACCCAAAGCTGATCCCGATCCAGGAGACCCACTCCCACAGCAGCTGCGGCTGCGGGGCAGTGGAGGCCGAGCGCATGTGCCTGGACGTGCGCCCCATCCCCCACCGGCTGCGTCATCCGGCGGTCCTCGGCGCGGTCTCCTCCCTGGGAGTGGGTGAGGGCTTCGACCTGCTCGCACCACATGTGCCCACACCGCTGCTGGCGCAGATCGACCAGCTGCCCATGGCCGTCAAGCACACGCTGCTGGAGGCGGAGGACGGCTTCGCCCGCGTGGAGATCGTGCGCGTCGGCTGACTACCATCCCCCGCATGAGCGCGCCGCCCGTCACCCTCGCGCCCGAGGCCATCCCCACACAGTTGGTGGACCGTTTCGGGCGCACCGTGCGCGATCTGAGGATTTCGGTGACCGACCGCTGCAATCTGCGCTGTACCTACTGCATGCCGGAGCACGGCCTGCAGTGGCTGCCCTCCCCGCAGCTGCTCAGCGCGGCCGAGATCGCCCGCCTGGCCCGTCTGGCCGTGGAGCGACTGGGGGTGGAGCGAATTCGGCTGACCGGCGGGGAGCCGCTGCTGCGCCGGGATCTGGAGGAGATCGTCGCGGCGGTGTCCACCCTGCGCACGCGCCGCGCCGGCGCCAAACCGGACATCGGCCTGACCACCAACGGCCTGGGCCTGGACAAGCGGGCCGCCGGTCTGCGGGCGGCTGGCCTGGACAGGGTCAACGTCTCCATCGATGCCCTCGCTCCGGAGCAGTACGCGGCGGTGACCCGCCGGGACCGGCTGGAGGACGTGCTGCGCGGCGTCGCCGGGGCGCAGGCGGCCGGACTGGACCCGATCAAGGTCAACGCGGTGGCTCTGCCTGCGGATCTCGCCGAGCGTGCCCCGCAGTTGCTGGCGCAGTGCCTGCGGCGCAGGTGGAGGCTGCGGTTCATCGAGCACATGCCACTGGGTCCACGTGGTTCCTGGCGTGCCGAGGACGTTGTTGACGCGGCGCACGTGCTTGACGTGCTGAAGCGGGCCGGCTTCTCCCTCACCCCCCTGGGCCGTCCGGACCGGCGTCCGGCAGCGCTTTGGGAAGTTGCCGCGGGGGTCGGTCCGGACGGGCAGGAGTACCCGGCGGGGCAGGTAGGAGTGATCGCCTCGGTGACCGCGCCCTTCTGCACCGACTGCGACCGCACCCGGCTGACGGCCGACGGCCGCCTGCTGACCTGCCTGTTCTCGAGCACGGAGACCGATTTGCGCGGCCCCATGCGCGCCGGGGCCGACGACGAGGAGCTGATACGCATCTGGGCGGCCGCCACGTGGGCCAAGCCCCGCGCGCACGGCTCCGATGATCCGCAGGCAGGTGACAGCGGATTCACGCTGCCCGCCCGTACGATGTCAGCGATCGGCGGTTGACCCGGCCAACGCCGCAAGCAGCAACAACAAGGAGATGAGCTTGTCCAACACCTCCGCGAGCACTGTCGGCACCATTGCCATTGAGGTGCACTACTTCGCCGCCGCCGCGCAGGCGGCGGGGCGTACCGAGGAACGGCTGGAGCTGCCCCCAGGCACAACGCTGGCGGGCCTGCGAGAACTACTTGCCGGGCGCGGACTGGAGATGGCCAAGGTAATCGGCGTGTCCAGCTACCTGGTCAATTCCCTCTCCGCTCCGGCCGACTCACTGTCCGAGCTACACGACCGTGACCGGGTCGACGTACTGCCGCCCTTCGCGGGTGGCTGACTGCAGCCTCGCCGGCGGGGGTTAGCCCACCTCGCTTCCTCAGTCGGCGCATAGGGCAGGCCCCACCCCTCAGGGCAGATTGGACCAAGCGCTAGAGCCGTCGGAGAAGATCTGCTGCTTCCAGACGGGCAGCCGGGCCTTGACCTCCTCGACGATGTCGTGCACCGCTCCGAAGGCGGCAGCGCGGTGATCGGCACTGACCGCCACGGCGAGCGCGGTCTCCCCCACGGCAAGCTCGCCCACGCGGTGCGCGACCGCGAGCGCGCGCAGTCCCTCCCGGTCGGCGATCTCAGTGGCGATTGCCGTAAGCACCTCGTTCGCGCTGGGGTGGGCCGAGTAGCGGATAGCCCTCACCCCGCGCCCGCCGTCATGGTTACGTACCCTGCCGTCAAAGGTGGCCACGGCTCCGGCGGCCGGATCCGCCACTGCGGCTGCAAGCCGGGCGGTGTCGAGCGGGTCAGAGGTGATCCCAGTGCCCGCGACCCGGGCAGGACGGGACGTCGACACCCTCGCCGCGGCCCCGGCACCGGAGGCGGCAGAGCGCTCTGGGGTCGGATTGGTATGGATCTCCTGGGACACCTTCTTCTCCTCTTCGCTGTCACTCGCGTCGCCGGCCCTGCCCGCCGCTCCCCTGGCATTTCCCCTGGCATTGCGGCGGCGAGAACGGCTCCCGGGGAGGTTACACGGCCCTAAGGGCCGACGCGGTCCTGCCCCGCCGCGCAGACAGGGCATGATGTTCCGGTCGGGGCATCGCCTCCGCCCGACGCGTCGGCGCCCGCACCTGGCAACCCCGCCCCATAGCCCGGACCCACAACTGCACGCTCACGCCTCAAGGATCTCGTCATGACCGAACCCATGCTGCCGCCCGATGAATACCTCGCCCGGGTGCTCGCCGCGCTGACGCCGCTGGCCCCGGTCGAGGTATCACTGGGGCATGCCCACGGCCTGGTCCTGACCGAGGACGTGCGGGCCGCAGTACCGGTGCCGCCCTGGACGAACTCGGCCATGGACGGCTACGCCGTGCGCGCCGCGGACGTCGCCGGGGCCGCGACCGCCCCCGTTGCCCTGCCGGTGGCGGGCGACGTGCCGGCGGGGACGGTGCCCGGGCCGCTGACCGCTAGGACGGCCCAGCGGATCATGACCGGCGCCATGCTGCCCGAGGGCGCCGACGCGGTGGTCAGGGTGGAGGACACCGACCAGGCGCCGGGCGCGGGTCCGCCGCCGGCCCGCGTAGAGGTGCGCGCCGCCGTCGTCCCGGGGGATAACGTGCGACGTGCCGGTGAGGACGTGGGCGTGGGCGACCAGGTGCTGCGGGCGGGCACCGTGCTCAAGGCGACCGCGGTGTCGGCCGCCGCCTCCGTGGGCCGGTCGACGGTGCGCGTGGTGCCGCGGCCGCGCGTCGGCGTCGTGGTCACCGGGGCGGAGTTGGCTGATGCGGGGCGTGACCTGGCCGCCGGCACCATCCCGGACTCCAACAGCCTGCTGCTGGCGGGGCTGGTGGCCGAGCACGGCGCCCGGCTCGGCACCGTCTCCCGTGCCGCCGACACCCCCGCCGCCTTGGCCGCTACCCTGCGCGCGGCGGCCGCCGACGCCGATCTGCTGGTCACCTCCGGGGGCGTTTCGGTGGGGGCCTTCGACCCATTCACCGCCCTGGCCGCGGCCCGCGGGCAGGCAGACGGCCCCGCCGGGGACGACGTCGAACTGGCTACGGTCAAGGTGGCGATGCAGCCGGGCAAGCCGCAGGGCTACGGCACCGTGCGCGCGCAGGATGGGCGCCGGGTGCCGGTGATCGGTTTGCCCGGGAACCCGGTGAGCGTACTGGTGTCCTTCACGACGATCGTCGCCCCCGCCCTGGCGCGCCTGGCCGGGCACGAGTTGAACGTCTCCCGGGACGGCGGCGCGCTGATGGCGACGGCCCGTGCCGCCGTCGGCTGGCACAACCCGCGGGGGCGCCGCCAGCATGTGCCGGTGCGCTTCGTTGCGCCGCCGCAGCAGCGGCCCGCGGGCGTGGAGAACGGCGCCGCCTGGGTGGCGCCGTCGCACCGGCTGGGATCGGGGTCCCACCTGGTCGCCTCGCTGCCCGCCGCACAGGCGTTGGCGGTTGTGGAGGCCGATGCCGATGGCGTAGACGTCGGTGACCAGTTGCGCCTGCTCGCGCTGTCGGCGCCCGCCGGGCCGCTGCCGCACCCGGCCCAGTAACCGCGTGCCCCTGCACAAAACCGCCTGATTCCAACCGTGCCGAGGAGACCCATGCACCTGTTCCGCCGCAAGCCCGCCCCTGTCCGGGCGCAGACGTCCACCACCGCCGACGACGCCGCGGCCACCACCGCGCCTCCCGAGCCCGCTGCGGACACCGCGCCCGCCGGAGCGGCGGACGGTCGGCCCATCCGCCTGACGCACCTGGACGACTCCGGGGCCGCCCGCATAGTCGACGTATCCGCCAAGCAGCCCACCGTCCGCACGGCCACCGCGACCGCCTTCGTGGCTTGCTCCCCCGCGATCATCACGGCTCTGCGCGAAGACGCCGTCCCCAAGGGCGACGCGCTGGCGGTGGCGCGCATCGCCGGGATCGCAGCCGCCAAGCGGGTTCCGGAACTACTGCCGCTGGCGCATGTGATCGGGGTGCACGCCTGCGCTGTGGACCTGCGCATTGAGGAGGATGGCGTGCGCATCCAGACGCTGGTGCGCACCGCCGACCGCACGGGTGTGGAGATGGAGGCGCTGACCGCGGCCACGGTCGCTGGACTCGCGCTGGTGGACATGGTCAAGGGCGTGGACCGAACCGTGGCGCTGCGCGAGGCGAAGGTGCTGTCAAAGTCCGGGGGCCGCTCCGGCGACTGGGTGCGTTCGGAGGACGCCGGGCAGGAGAACAGGTGACGGAGACGGGACGGCTGGATGTTGTCGTGCTCGCCGGCGGGACAGGGCGACGCCTGGGAGGGGCGTCGAAACCGGACGTGATGGTTCGCGGTGCCCGCCTGCTCGACCATGTGCTGGGCGGGGTTGAACGCGTGCGCGAGCAACTGCCGTCAGGTCAAGTGGTTGTGGTGGCGCCGCCGGCGGTGGCGGTGCCGACCGGAGTTCTGCGGGCCCTGGAGGAGCCGCCGCTGGGCGGGCCGGTGGCGGGAATCGCGGCCGGGCTGGCGCGGCTCGCCGCCGTCGAGCAGGCAGCGGCAAGCGATCCGTCCGGGCCGACGGGCGCCGTCGTCGACAAGCACTTGAGCGCCGTCGTCACCTGTGATGCTCCGGATTCCTGGCGGGCCCTGCCGCTGCTGCGGGAGGCGCTGGAGGGACGTGCCGGAGCCGACGGCGCCTGCGCGGTCGACGGTGATCATGTCCAGTACCTACTGGGCGTGTACCGGACCGCCGCGCTGGTGGGGCGTGTGGCACCCGGGGGCGCGGCGCTGCGCGATGTCGCGGTGCGGCAGGTGCTGGGCGGGATGGATCTGGTTCGGGTAGACCTGTCCGCACGGGGAGAGGCCCTCGCCCGCGCCGCGCGCGACCTGGACACCTGGGAGGACATCCGCACCTACTCCTCCTCCCCTCCCCGCCGAGACCGGCACTAGTAACACACCGAAACCGGCACCAGTAACGTGCCGAGGAAGCCGCACCGCCGCCCACAGACACGTTTCAAGACATCCTCAAAAATACCTATCCACAGGGCGCGCGGAGATAGATGGCGTTAATAGGCGCATCTAGTGCACGCTTCCGTCATGAGCAATGGCGCCACTCCCACCAACGAGTCCCCCGTGATCCCTACCGCACTCATTCGTCGCTCCATTGTCGGGCGAAACCTACTGGAGAGCGAAGTCCGCTCCGGGCAGCTCACCCAGATTCGACGCGACGCGTACATCCATCTCCCTCCCGACGCCGCAGCCTGGGAACGACAGACCGCGATGCACGCCGTGATGCTGGAAACGGTGCGCACTGACGAACTCAGCGGTGTGGTAGTTCTGGAAAGCGCCGTACTGATGCACGGAGGAAATACCTGGCACGCCCCGGACGCGTTGCACCTCGCGGTTCCCTTTCGTGTCCACGGACTACGTCGTCCGCCGACACGCCGCGACCCTACGCGTCCACCCAGCCGCGATCTGAGCCCGCTCGACCGTCGACGCGCTCTCGCCAGCCGCGCGCTCCATCGTCACCATTTCCAGATTCCTGACACCGACGTCATCACTATCGATGGAATACGTGTGACCGGACTCGAACGAACCATCGAGGACTGCGCCCGGTACCTCCAACCGGATGCTGCCCTGGTGGCCGTCGACTCCTTGATGGCGATCGCCACCGGAGCTCTAACTCCCCCTACTGACACGAAACAGCCGGGGTACCGCACCATCAACCGTCCCTGGGATCGCGCCGCCGAGATCAACCGGGAAGCGAGTATGCTGCGAACGCGAATCATGGATCGGTTGAGTCGTCGCCGCGGCGAACGCGGGGTGCGGAGGGCCAGGGCCGTCATTGAAGCCGCCACTCCCTGGAGCCAATCGCCCTATGAGACAGAGCTGCGCAGAATCTGCCTGGCGAATGGACTCACAGCACCGACTCCACAGATGCCGCTGCACACCGAGACAACCACCTTCTTCGCAGATCTCGGCTGGCAGAGCCTGCGGAGAGCGGCGGAAGTGGATGGGCTGATAAAGCTACGTCACGATCCGGACGCCGTCCGCGCCCGCCAAGCCGCACGCGATGACGCCTTCATCGATCAGGGGTTCGAAATCGCGCATTTCTCGCCAGACGAGGTGCGCGATACCGATCGAGCGCTAGAAAGGCTCCGCGCCCTGCTGCCCCG
Organism: Actinomyces sp. 565; assembly: GCF_010365615.1. NCBI lineage: Bacteria > Bacillati > Actinomycetota > Actinomycetes > Actinomycetales > Actinomycetaceae > Actinomyces > Actinomyces sp. 565. The sequence continues at coordinate 22,753 of NZ_PIZD01000048.1, read as the reverse complement.
CACCGCATGCGAGAGCCGCCCGGTCAGTGGGCTTCGAACCAAACGCGAGCGCACGCGCGCCGCGGAATGATTGTCAGGCAGCCCATGCAGGTCTCCCGCCATGTGCAGCCGGCCGCCCGGATCGCGCGCCTCAAACGCACAGGTCATTAGTGCCGCTCTCGGCACGTCACAAGTGCCGGTCTCGGCACGTCACAAGTGCCGGTCTCGGCACGTCACAAGTGCCGGTCTCGGCGGGGCGGGGCGGGGCGGGGCGGGGCAGGGACAGGAGGGGTGGGGCGGTCAGTGGTCGCCGCCGCCGAGCTGCTCCAGGACGTGCGGAACCAGGGGCCCCACCACGGCGATGGTGTCCTTGACTCCTCCGCGCGAGCCGGGCGCGTTGACCACCAGCACGCCGTCGGCGTCGCGACCGGTGACCCCCACGAGCCCGCGGGAGAGACTTGACAGTGGAGTCTGGGTCAACCCATAGGCGCGGATCTGCGCCTCGACGCCCTCCAAGCGCACCGCCAGCAGCGGGGCGGTGGCCTCCGGGGTCAGGTCACGCGGGGTGACGCCGGTGCCGCCGGTAGTCAGCACCACGCGCGCACCGGCAGCAATGGCCTCCTCAATGGCGGCGCGCACCGGTTCCACCCCGTCGGGCACCACCTTCACGGCGTCGACCAAGACGTCGTGCTTTCGCAGCAGCCGCGCGGCCAGGGGACCGGAGACATCCTCCCGCTCACCGCTCACGCAACGGTCGGAGACGGTAATCACGGCGCCCTTGACAGGTGCGGGCAGCGGATGCAGCCCCTTTTGAGGCACGGGAGCATCTGCGGGGGCGACTGAGGCCGACGCCGTGGGCATGCCGGAGGAAGTGGGCGCTGTCTGCTGACTCATGCCGGACACGGTAGCCCGAGAACCCGGCCAAAACCCCTTCGACCAGCACGGATACTCCCACACCCGCCTCGCACCGGATGCCTATTAGCTCACATCAGACTTGCTTATTACGGTCCCCTCCGGAAAAAACATGAGGTCGGAGAACCGCGAAATCAAGCCAGGCACGGCCACGACGAATGGGGAACGCCCAGTTCAGGCATCATGTCCTGACCGCGCAGGCAGGGACGCCCCGCCCACGCGCAAACCGGTTCACCCGGAACAGCTCACGGTTACTCACCCCCTACCCACAGGAGTTACAGCACCATGAGTCAGCTCGATACCTCCGGCCGCGTCCTGACCGGTTGGAACCCGGAGGAGCCGGACGGCTGGTCGGCGTCCATCGCCTGGCGCACCCTGGCCATCACCACCTTCTCCCTCATGCTCGGCTTCACGGTGTGGTTCCTGCCCAGCGCCGTAGCCCCGCGCCTGAACGAGATCGGCTTCGAGCTGACCACGAACCAGATCTACTGGATCACCTCCATGCCGGGCCTGTCCTGCGCGGGGCTGCGCCTGATCTACATGTTCCTGCCCGCGACCATCGGCTCGCGCAAGATGATCGGCTGGTCCTCCCTGCTGTACGTCCTACCGATGCTCGGCTGGTTCTTCGCCGTGCAGAACCCCGCCACCTCCTTCGCCACCCTGCTGGCGCTGTCCTTCACCTGCGGCATCGGTGCCGCCACGTTCTCCGGCTACATGCCCTCCACCGGCTTCTTCTTCCCCAAGCGCCTGTCCGGCACGGCGCTGGGCCTGCAGGGCGGACTGGGCAACATGGGCATGAGCGTCATCCAGCTGGCCGCCCCGTTCCTGATGAGCACGAGCCTGCTCGGGCTCACCTGGGTGGCCCCCTACTCCGACGGCGCCCCGCGGGTCTTCAACGCCACCGTCTTCTTCCTGCCGTGGTCCCTGATCGCCGCCGCCCTGGCCTTCGCCTACATCAAGGACGTGCCGGTCAAGGCCAATATCAGCCAGCAGCTGGACATCTTCGGCAACATCGACACCTGGCTGATGACGGTCCTGTACATCATGACCTTCGGCATCTTCTCCGGCTTCGCCGCGCAGACCGCCAACATCATCAACAACAACTACGGCGCCTCCTCCCCGCTGGCACAGACACTGGCCGCCGCCGAGCTGCCCAAGGGCGCCTCCTACGCCTTCATCGGCACACTGCTGGGCTCCTTCCTGCGCTTCGCCTGGGGTCCCCTGTGCGACCGCTTCGGCGGCGCCATCTGGACCTTCGTTTCCGCCGTCGGCATGGCCGTCACCATGACCTTCTGCGGCTGGCAGGTCGCCACCGCCGACGACGCCGGCGACTTCCCCGTATTCATGATCGGCCTGCTGGCCATGTTCTTCTTCGCCGGGGTGGGCAACGCCTCCACCTTCAAGCAGATGCCCATGATCATGCCCAAGCGCCAGGCGGGCGGGGCGATCGGCTTCACCGCCGCCGTGGCCGCACTCGGGCCGTTCCTGGTCGGCATCGCCCTGACTCTGATGTCCACCTCCACATTCTTCTACGGCTGCGCCGTCTTCTGCGTGGTGTGCGCCGTCATCTGCTGGATCCGCTACGCCCGACCCTCCGCCAAGCGGCCCGGCTGACACTCCCGACGACGACGCCGTGTCACCGCCGCGGCCGCACCGGATCGGCGGCCCGGCCGACTCATCACACCGCTTCAAGTTCCGCCCATACCTCCAGCCACCCCGCCAAGGACCCGCGATGAGTACACCCACCGCCCCGATCGTCCCCGGACCCGACGCCAGGGTTGAGAACGCCCCGGGACTGTTCGCCCTGGGCTCCTACCTGCGCCGGGGAGAACCATCCGCAGACGCCCGCCGGCTGTTCCTCGAAGGCGGGCGCGACGCCGACTCCTTCTACCGGCACCGGTGGAGCCACGACAAGATGGTCCACTCCACCCACGGGGTGAACTGCACCGGCTCGTGCGCCTGGGAGGTGTACGTCACCGACGGCGTGATCACCTGGGAGAAGCAGATCACCGACTACCCCACCACCGGGCCGGACATGCCCGAGTACGAGCCCCGCGGCTGCCCGCGCGGTGCCGCCTTCTCCTGGTACACCTACTCCCCCACGCGCATCCGCTACCCGTATGTGCGCAGCGTCCTGCTGGACGCCTTCCGCGCCGCCCGGCAGCGCCACGACGGCGATGCCGTGGCCGCCTGGGCGGAGGTCACTGGAGATCCGGAGACCTCCCGCGCCTACAAGTCGGCGCGCGGGCGGGGCGGAATGGTGCGGGTCGGCTGGGACGAGGCGATGGAGCTCATCGCCGCCGCCTACGTGCACACCATCCGCACCTGGGGGCCGGACCGGTGCGCCGGGTTCTCCGTCATCCCGGCCATGTCGATGATCTCCTACGGGGCCGGCGCCCGCTTCCACGAGCTGATCGGCGGCACCATGCTGTCCTTCTACGACTGGTACGCGGACCTGCCGCCGGCCTCCCCGCAGGTGTTCGGAGACCAGACCGACGTCCCGGAGGCGGGCGACTGGTACAACGCCCAGTACCTGATCATGTGGGGGTCGAACCTGCCGCTGACCCGCACCCCGGACGCGCACTTCATGACTGAGGCCCGCTACCACGGGCAGAAGGTGGTGGCCGTCTCCCCCGACTACGCCGACAACACCAAGTTCGCCGACCAGTGGCTGCGGGTGGCCCCCGGCACCGACGGGGCGCTGGGCATGGCCATGGGGCACGTGATCCTGTCCGAGTTCCACGTCGGGCGGCGCGAGCCCTTCTTCCTGGAGTACATGCGCCGTCACACCGACGCCCCGTTCCTGGTGGAGCTGGTGCCCGCCCCCGACGGCTCCGGGACGGTTCCGGGCCGCTTCGTCACCGCCGACGGCGTGGCCGGGGTGGCCGACGACCTGCCCCGCGGCGAGTTCCGGCCGCTAGTGTGGGACCGCGAGCGCGGCCCCGCCGACCCCGGCGGCACGCTGGCCGACCGCTTCACCCCCGAGGGCGAGGGCAAGTGGAACCTGCTCATGGAGGGCGTGGACCCGATCATGTCCATCGCCGACCTCGCCGACGACGGCGCGGCGGGCCCATCCTCCCAGGCCGCCGACGCCGCGGGCTCGCCCGCCCCGGCAAGCAGCGTCGTCGTCGAGCCGACGGAGATCCTGCTGCCCCGCTTCGACCTGCCCGGCTCGCAGACCCCCACCGGCAGCGTCGGCGGCGGCGTAGCCCGGCGGGGCGTGCCCGCCACCCGCCTGCCCGACGGGCGGCTGGTCACCACCGTCTACGACCTGCTGCTGGCCGACTACGCGGTGGCCCGTCCCGGCCTGCCCGGCCAGTGGCCGGCCGACTACCACGACGCCACCGTCCCGGGCACGCCCGCCTGGGCCGGCGAGCTGACCGGCGTGCCGGGCCCGGCCACCATCCGGGTGGCGCGGGACTTCGCCGTCAACGCCATCGAGTCCGGCGGCCGCTCCCAGATCGTCATGGGGGCCGGCATCAACCACTACTACCACGCCGACCAGATCTACCGGACCCTGCTGGCGCTGACCTCCATGTGCGCCACCCAGGGCGTCAACGGCGGCGGCTGGGCCCACTACGTCGGCCAGGAGAAGGTCCGCCCCATCGCCGGCTGGTCGCAGTTCGCCTTCGCCCTGGACTGGCACCGGCCCGCGCGGCAGATGATCTCCACCGGCTTCTGGTACCTGACCACCGACCAGTGGCGCTACGACGATACCCCGGCGGACCGGCTGGCCTCTCCGCTGGGCGCCGGCACCCTGGCGGGCAAGACCGCCTCGGACACCCTGGTGGAGGCGATGCGGCGCGGCTGGACGCCCTCCTATCCGACCTTCGACCGCAACCCGCTGCTGCTGGGGCAGCAGGCCGCCGCCGCGGGCATGGACCCCAAGGACTACGTCGTCGACCAGCTGACCCGGGGCGAGCTGCGCTTCGCCTGCGAGGACCCGGACGCCCCGGAGAACTTCCCCCGCATCCTGGCCTCCTGGCGCACCAACCTGCTCGGCTCCTCCGCCAAGGGCACCGAGTTCTTCCTGCGCCACATGGTCGGCTCCGGTGGCGACGTGAACGCCGTCGAGACCCCCGCCGGACGCCGCCCGGTGTCCATGACCTGGCGGGAGGAGGCTCCCCAGGGCAAGTTGGACCTGATGTGGACGGCGGACTTCCGCAACACCTCCACGACGCTGCACTCCGACGTCGTGCTGCCGGCGGCCACCTGGTATGAGAAGTACGACCTGTCCACCACGGACATGCACCCCTTCATCCACTCCTTCAACCTGGCGATCGACCCGCCGTGGGAGGCACGCAGCGACTTCGACATCTACCAGCAGCTGGCCGAGCTGGTCAGCGCCTGGGCGCCCAAGTACCTGGGCACCCAGACCGACGTCGTCGCCGCCCCGCTGACCCACGACACCCCCGACGCCATGACCATGCCGCACGGGGACACCTCCGCCCTGCCGCAGGCGTGGGTGCCGGGCGTGACCATGCCCAAGCTGGTGCCGATCGAGCGGGACTACACCCAGATCCGCAACAAGTTCAACGCCGTCGGCCCCCTCGTGGAGTCCCCCGGCATCCCCATCAAGGGCATCATGCTGCACCCGGAGCGGGAGATGGAGCGACTGCGGCGTGCCCACGGCACCGGCGTCGGCGCGGCGGCGGGCCGCCCACTGATCAATACCCCCATCCGGGCCGGCGACGCCGTCATGCACATGTCCGGCGCGACCAACGGGCACCTGGCCACCCAGGGCTGGCAGACCCTGTCCCGGCGCACCGGCACTCCCCTGGTGGAGCTGAGCGAGGAGGAGGCCGGCAAGCAGGTCACCTTCGCCGACACCCAGGTCAAGCCGCAGCCCGTGATCACCACCCCGGAGTGGTCCGGCTCGGAGCACGGGGGCAGGCGCTACTCGGCCTTCGTGGTCAATGTGGAGCACGCCAAGCCGTGGCACACGCTCACCGGCCGCATGCACTACTACCTGGACCACGACTGGATGCGGGACATGGGTGAGTCGCTGCCGACCTTCCGCCCGCCACTGGACTTCGCCGCCCTTTACGGGGAGGCCGCACCCGGGCAGGTGGGCACCACCCCCGACGGCGCAGTGCAGGTGGCCGTGCGCTACCTGACGATCCACAACAAGTGGGCGATTCACTCCCAGTACTACGACAACCTGCACATGCTCACCCTGGGCCGGGGCGGGCAGACCATCTGGATGAGCCCCGCGGACGCGGACAAGATCGGCGTACGGGACAACGAGTGGGTGGAGGCCTACAACCGCAACGGGATCGTGGCCGCGCGCGCGGTCGTCTCCCACCGCATCCCCGAGGGCACGGTGTTCATGCACCACGCCCAGGAGCGCACCATGAACACGCCGCTTACCGAGGCCTCGGGACGCCGCGGCGGCACCCACAACTCGCTGACCCGCATCGTGCTCAAGCCCAGCCACTTCGCGGGCGGCTACGCCCAGCTCTCCTACGCCTTCAACTACATCGGCCCCACCGGCAACAACCGCGACGAGGTCACCCTCATTCGTCGTCGCACCAACCAGGAGGTGACCTTCTGATGAAGGTGATGGCCCAGATCGCCATGGTGATGAACCTGGACAAGTGCATCGGCTGCCACACGTGCTCGGTCACCTGCAAGCAGGCGTGGACCAACCGCGAGGGCACCGAGTACATGTGGTTCAACAACGTCGAGACGCGCCCCGGCGTCGGCTACCCCAAGGGCTGGGAGGACCAGGAGCGCTGGCGCGGCGGCTGGGAGCGCACCGCCGGTGGACGGCTGCGGCCCCGCTCCGGCGGGCGCCTGCGCCGGCTCGCGCAGATCTTCGCCAACCCTGACATGCCGGGCGTTCAGGACTACTACGAGCCGTGGACCTACGAGTATGACCGGCTGCTGTCCGCCCCGAAGGACTCCCCCAACATTCCGGTGGCGCGCGCCAAGAGCCAGCTGACCGGCGAGTACCTGCCCACGATCCAGTGGGGCCCCAACTGGGACGACGACCTGGGCGGCTCCACCCAGACGCTGCCCGAGGACCCGATCGTGGCGGGCATGAGCCGGAAGGTCGCCACCGAAATCGACCAGACCTTCATGTTCTACCTGCCGCGCATCTGCGAGCACTGCCTGAACCCGACCTGCGTGTCCGCCTGCCCCTCCGGGGCCATGTACAAGCGCAGCGAGGACGGCATCGTGCTGGTGGACCAGGACGCCTGCCGCGGCTGGCGCATGTGCGTGTCCGCCTGCCCGTACAAGAAGGTCTACTTCAACCACGCCACCGGCAAGGCCGAGAAGTGCACCCTGTGCTACCCGCGCCTGGAGGCCGGCCAGCCCACCGTCTGCTCCGAGACCTGCGTGGGGCGGCTGCGGTACCTGGGGGTGCTCCTGTACGACGCCGACCGGGTCTCCCAGGCGGCCGCCGTCGCCGACCCGCGGGACCTGTACCCGGCACAGCGGGAGATCCTGCTGGACCCCCACGATCCGGAGGTGGTGCGGGCGGCCCGGGATGCGGGCGTGCCCGCCTCCTGGGTGCAGGCCGCCCAGAACTCCCCCGTGTGGGACCTGATCTCCACCTACCGGGTGGCACTGCCGCTGCACCCGGAGTACCGCACCATGCCAATGGTCTGGTACATACCGCCGCTGTCGCCGGTAGTGGACGAGGTCGCCGCCGCCGGCCTGGACGGGGAGGACCACCGGGTACTGCTGACCGCCGTGTCCGAGATGCGCATCCCCCTGGAGTACCTGGCGGGCCTGTTCACCGCCGGGGACACCAACGCGGTGGAGCTGGTGCTGCGCCGACTCGCGGCCATGCGCTCCCACATGCGGCAGGTGCACCTGGGACGTGAGGCCGACCCGGCCATCGCCGCCGCCGTCGGCATGAGCGGACAGGAGCTGGAGGCCATGTACCGGCTGCTGGCCATCGCCAAGTACGACGACCGCTACGTCATCCCCACCGCCAGCCCGGAGGTGCCGCGCGGCATGACCGCCATGGGTGAGGATGTGCGCACGCTGCTGGGTGAGGGCGCTCCCGCCGCCTGCGGCTCCGCCGCCGCATCCCAGGGCGTCGGCGGCCCGGTGAGCCTGCCGCTGCCGACCGTGCGCCGTTCCCCGGTTCCGTCCGCCGGCCCCGGCGTCGGGGTGGGCCAGGCCGGCCGAGCCGAGGGCAGCTGACATGGCGATGAAGACCGGTGAAGACGTGGCGCCGCCGGTGGCCGCGGTGAGGGTCGACGCCGCCACGCGGGCGATCGTCCATATGAGCGTCTCCCTGCTGCTCGACTACCCGGCTGAGGGCACTTTCACCGAGCGGCTCGACGCCGTCGCCGCGGCCCTGGCCGACGCCCCTGGGCTACCGGAGGCGGTCCGCGCGCCGCTGGAGGCGTTCGTGGCGCAGGCGCGCAGCCGGGGCACCCGCGCCCTGGCCGAGCACTATGTGGAGGTATTCGACCGGCGCCGGCGCTGCTGCCTGTACCTGAGCTATTACGCCGTCGGCGACACCCGCTACCGGGGCGCCGCGCTACTGGCGTTCAAGCAGGCCCTGGCCGCTGCGGGCTACGAGCTCGAACGCGACGAACTGCCCGACTACCTGCCGGTGGTGCTGGAGCTGAGCGCCCGCAGCGGGGATGAGATCGCCGACGTGCTGCTGTCCTCGCACCGGGACGGCCTGGAGGTGCTGCGCCGGGCCCTGGTCGACGCCGCCTCCCCCTACGCCCGCCTGCTCGACGCCGTCGTCGCCACCCTGGAGCCGGTGGATGAGGCCACCGCGCAGCGGGTACGTGCCCTGGTCGCCGCCGGCCCGCCCACCGAGACGGTGGGTGTCACCGACACGCTGCCCTTCCCGACCATGCCGCCGACGACGCCCGTCGGCTTCCCGTCTGCATTCACCACACAGGAGCAGTCATGAGCACCTTCGAGTCCGCGGTCCTGTGGACCGCTCTGCCCTATGTGTCCTTCATCCTGCTGGTGGCGGGGCTGATATGGCGATACCGCACCGACCAGTTCGGGTGGACCAGCCGCTCCTCCCAGTGGCAGGAGTCGGCCATCCTGCGCTGGGCGTCTCCCCTGTTCCACTTCGGGATCCTGCTGGTAGCGCTGGGCCACTTCATGGGCCTGGTGATACCCAAGAGCTGGACCGAGGCGGCCGGTATCCCCGAGCACGTCTACCACCTCATGGCCGTGATCCCCGGCTCGATTGCCGGGCTGATGACCCTGGTGGGGCTGGCGGGACTGCTCTACCGGCGCATCGTGGTCAAGTCGGTGCGCCTGGCGACCACGCGGAACGACATCTTCATGTACGTGCTGCTGGCGGTGCCCGTGTGCCTGGGCGCGTGGGCGACGCTGTCCACGCAGTTGCTGGGCGGCGCCGACGGCGGCTACGACTACCGGGAGACGATCAGCCCCTGGTTCCGGTCGGTCTTCGCCCTGCACCCGGCCCCGGAGCTGATGGCGGACGTGCCCATGGTGTTCAAGCTGCACATTGTGGCGGGCCTGCTGCTGTTCGCCGTCTGGCCCTTCACCCGGCTCGTCCACGTGGTCTCCGCGCCGCTGGGCTACGTGACCCGGCCATACGTGGTCTACCGCTCCCGCCCGGGCGCCACCGCAACCGTGCGGCCGCGCCGCGGCTGGCAGCCGGTGCGCACGCAGGGCACCGGTAACCAGGGCGCCGACGACCTCACCCCCTCCCAGGGTGCCTAGTCGTCTGTGTCTGTCTCCTACGCCGAGGTCGGTAGACGTTACGTCTACCGACCTCGGCGGTTATATCTACCGGTCTCGGCATGTAACAAGTGCCGCTCTCGGTGAAGGTGGGACGCAGCGGTTGCCGGTAGCCTCGCCGGTGGGGCCCAGGCCTCGCACCACGACTCGAAGGAGACGCCCACATGCACCTGTCACGTCGCAGAGCCTCGGCCACACGCCGCACCGCCCTGGCCACCGCCGTGCTTACCGCAGCCCTGTCGCTCACGGCCTGCGGCGCCATCGGCTCGCCGTCCTCCAGCACGGAGTCCCCCAACGCCACCGCAACCAACGCGGGCGCTAACGACCAGGTCGTGGTCTTCGCCGCAGCCTCGCTCCAGGACGCCTTCGAGGAGATAGCCGATGACTTCCAGCGGGCCAACCCAGGCGTCTCCGTAGTCTTCGACTTCCAGGGCTCGCAAGACCTGGTATCCGCCCTGTCCGAGGGCGCGGCAGCCGACGTGCTCGCCACCGCCAACAACTCCACCATGGACGACGCCGCCGCCCAGTCCCTGGTCGCGGACCAGTCGGAGTTCGCCACCAACGTGCTTACGCTCATTGTCCCGGCTGGCAACCCCGCCGGCGTCACCGGCATTGACGACGGTACCCTGGCCGGGGCCGACCTGGTCATCTGCGCACCGGAAGTGCCCTGCGGGGAGGCCACCCGAACGCTCGCCACCCGGCTAGGCGTGACGCTGGACCCGGTTTCCGAGGAGCAGAAGGTCACCGACGTGCGCGGCAAGGTCGCCTCAGGGGAGGCCGACGCCGGCATCGTCTACACCACCGACGCCGCCGATGCGGGCAACGCCGTCGAGGTCATCGCCCTTCCCGACAACGACGTCGTCAACCACTACCCGATAGCGCTCACGCGGGATACCGCGGTCCCAGATACCGCCCAGGCATTCGTCGACCTGGTCCTGTCCGACGCCGGGCAGGCGGTGCTGGCCAAGTACGGCTTCGGCGCCCCCGCGGCCAAGTGACCCGGCTCGGAACCGCATCCGGCACCAGGACCGCATGGGGAAGTGCTACCGCCCGGTCCCGGGCCGCCCGCACCCGCCTGCCGGCGACCGTTGTGCTCCTGGCATTAATCGGTGCCTGCGCCACCCTGCTGCCCCTTGTCGGCCTGGGAACCCGGGTGGACTGGGCCCAGTTGCCCACCCTGCTCGGCTCGCAGTCCGCCCGCCTGGCGCTGGGCCTGTCGCTGCGCACCTGTGTCCTGGCCACACTCGTCTCGGTACTCCTGGGGGTGCCGCTGGCGGTCGTGCTCGCCCACGAGTGGCCCGGCGTGCGTGTGGCCCGGGTGCTGGCGGTGCTGCCCATGTCCATGCCGCCGGTGGTGGCCGGCACGGCCCTGCTGGCCACGCTGGGCAAGCGGGGCCTACTCGGCCCGCTCCTGGGCGGGCTCGGCATACAGGTCTCCTTCACCACGACCGCCGTGGTGATCGCCCAGGTGTTCGTCTCCATGCCCTACCTGGTGGTCACGTTGGAGGCGGCCCTGCGCTCGCGCGACACCCGCCCCGAGACGATCGCCCGCACGCTCGGAGCCGGCCCGACGACGGTGCTCACCCGCATCACCCTGCCGCTGGCCGCCCCGGCCCTAGCGCGCGGCACCGCATTGGCACTGGGGCGCAGCCTGGGCGAGTTCGGCGCCACCATCGCCTTCGCCGGCTCGCGTGAGGGCGTCACCCGGACCGTGCCGCTGGTGATCTACCTGGAGCGGGAGTCCGACGCCCCGACCGCCCTGGCGCTGGCGGTGGTGCTGATCGCCGCATCGTTCCTGGTGGTGGGCGCCACCGGCGTGCGCTGGGATGTGCTTGGCCGGCGCCTTCGTCAGCGTCTGCAAGGTCCGCCAGGCACGACGCCGTCCCACCCCCAAGGTGCCGACCCCACCAGCACAGCCGCCCACCTCCCAGACGGCACCCCCGCCGCCCCCCGGGCAGGCAAC
>NZ_PIZD01000048.1:0-10869 GCF_010365615.1 Actinomyces sp. 565 | reverse complement strand
ACGTGCACTTCACCTCCGCCGCCCGCCAGGTCGCCGTGGACCTGCATATCCCGGCGGGCCGCACCCTGGCCCTGATCGGCCCCAACGGCTCGGGCAAATCGACCGTATGTGAGGTGCTCGCTGGCCTGCTGGACGCCACCGGCGGGGAGGTCCGCCTGGGTGAGCGGGTGGTGGACGGCCCGGACGGGTTCGTGCCCGCCGGGCGGCGCGGGGTGGCCCTGTTGGCCCAGGCACCGGGCGTGTTTCCCCACCTGTCGGTGCTGGACAACGTCGCCTTCGGCCCACGGTGCCAGGGCGCCTCTCGCGCTGCCGCCCGGGACCTGGCGGCGGCGGAGCTGGCCGCGGTCGGTGCCACGCACTTGGCGGCGCGACGCGGGGATGAGCTGTCCGGCGGGCAGGCGGCCCGGGTAGCCCTGGCCCGTGCCCTGGCCACCCGCCCGGAGGTGCTAGTGCTGGATGAACCGACCGCCGCGATCGACGTCGCCGCCCGTCAGGAACTGCGCTGTCTGGTGGCCCGCCGCGCTGCCCAGTCCGCGCTGACGGTCCTGCTGGTCACGCATGACGTGGCGGAGGTGGCCGCCCTGGCCGACGACGTAGCCGTCCTGGACCGCGGGCGGGTGGTCGAGTCCGGCCCCGCCGCCCGGGTGCTGGCGGCCCCGGCGACCGCCTTTACCGCCCGGCTGACCGGGACGACGCTGCTGCGCGGCACGCTCACCGGCACCCCGGATCAGCCGGTCCTTCGCCTGGGCGACGGTACCGAGGTGGTGGCCGCCCCCTTGGAAGAGGCTGCAGACCGTGCGGGCTTCCACCTCGACCGGTCGGCGGCGGCACTGCTGCCGCCCGAGGCGGTCGCGGTCTACCCCAGCCCCGCAGACGGCCCCGAAATCAGCCGGGCGACGGCGGGCAGCCCCCGCAACACCCTGCGCGCCACGGTGCGCGAGGTGAGCGGCAACGGCGGGTTGATGGCGGTGGTGCTGGAACTGGGCGACGGGCAGCTCCTGCGCGGCCTGCTTACGGCGGCGGCGGTCGCGGAGCTGGGACTGCGCCCGGGCCGCCAGGTGACGGCCGTGATCAAGGCCGCCCAGGTCCGCCTGGTGCCCGCAGCCCCAGCAGCCACATGAGGTAGAGCCCGCCGCATGCGGCCGCCAGCAGCCCTACCGGAATCTGGAAGGGGGCCAGCAGTCGCTGCGCCAGCAGATCGGCGACCACAAGCAGCGCGGCACCCATGGCGGCGGAGACGGACAGTGTCAGCCCCGCCGTCCGGGCCAACCGCTGCGCCAGCTGGGGCGCGGCCAGCGCCAGGAATCCGATAGGCCCGGCCACGGAAACGCATAGGGCCGCGAGCACGACCCCGTAGCCGACCATGGCGGCGCGCACCCGCCCCACGCCGAGCCCCAGGGAGGCGGCGGCGTCGTCGCCCAGCTCCAGGACGGCGGCGGGCCGGCCGACCCAGGCCGCCAATGGGATTAGCACGGCGGCCGCCGCTGCCAGGGGCCGCACCTGTGTCCAGGTGATGGCGTTTAAGGAGCCGTACTGCCAGGCGCGGGCGACCTCGGCCTCCTGGATGGTGGCGCGCGAGAGCAGGTAGTCGTTGAGCGCGGAGAGCGTCTGGGACAGGGCGACGCCGGCGAGCACCAGGTTCTCGCCGGCGCCCCCACGGCGCATGGCCACCGCAACGACGACGGTGGCGGTGGCGAAGCCGCCGGCGGTGGTGCCCAGGGCGATGGTCGCAGTGGAGGAGGCGGCGGAGACCAGGATGACGAGCAGGCCGCCGGTGGTGGCGCCGGTGGTGAAGCCGACGATGTCGGGGCTGCCCAGCGGATTGCGCGACAGGCTTTGGAAGACGGCGCCGGAGATGGCCAGCATGGCACCGATCAGGACGGCCGCGATGACGCGGGGCAGCCGCTGGCCCAGCACGATGAACCGGTCCAGGTCGCTGCCGCCGCCGGCCAGGACGCGCAGCGCGTCGGCGGCGGACAGGGTGTAGGCGCCGGTGAGCAGCGTGTAGACGCCGGCCGCTGCGGCCACCGCCACCAGCACCGCCGCCACAGCCAGGGCGCGGCGGCGCACCAGCAGGCTGCCCGCACCCGGGCGCAGCAGGAGGCGGTCGGCCGGCGGCCCGGCTGCGTACGGGGATTTGGAGCGCTTGGCGGCGACGCCGTCGGGCGGCGCGGCCGCCCCATCCGGGGAAGCGGGGCTACCCGCCCGGCGCGGGGCCGCGCTCACCGGGTCACCTCACCGCGTCGCAGCACCATGGCCAACAGCACGGGTCCGCCGATGAAGGCGGTGACCACGCCGGCCTCCAGCTCGTCGGGGCGGATCAGGACGCGCCCCACGATGTCCGCGGTCAGCAACAGGATCGGCCCGGCCACTGCTGAGGCCGCCAGCAGCCGCCGCTGATCGGCGCCCAGGACCAGCCGCAGCACATGGGGCACCACCAGCCCGACGAAGGAAATGGGGCCGACCGCCGCAGTCGCCGCCCCACACAGCAGGGTGATCGCGGCCAGGGCGAGTGCCCGGGCGCGTCCCAGCCGGGCACCGAGCGCGATGGCCTGCTCGTCCCCCAGGGCCAGAACGTTGAAGGTGTGCCCGGACAAGAGGGCGAGCGCCAGTCCCACCGCCAGGAATGGGGCCACCCAGGCCAGCAGGGCGGCGTCGCGGCCCTCGAGGGCACCCACCACCCAGAAGCGGTAGGAGTCGAAGGCGCTGGTGTCATACATGGTGATGGTGCCGGTGATGGCGTTCAGGCTGGCACCCAGGGCGATTCCGGCCAGCACCAGGCGGGTCGGGCCGGCCTCACGGCTGCGGCGCGCCATGAGCTGAACCAGGCCGGCGGCGAGCGCCGCGCCGGCGAAGGCGAACCAGAGGTAGCCGGAGACGGTGGTGATGCCGCCCAGCCAGACGGACAGCACCACTGCTAGGGAGGCGCCGGCGTTCACCCCGAGGATGCCGGGCTCGGCCAGCGGGTTGCGGGTCAGGGCCTGCATCACCACTCCGGCGACGGCCAGGGCGGCGCCGGTGACGACGGCGAGGACGGTGCGGGGCAGGCGCAGCCGCCACACGATCAGGGAGGCCACCGTGTCATCGTGGGCGCGCAGCCCTTCCCACGCCTCGGCCACCCCCAGCGACCGGGAGCCAACGGCGAGGCTGAGCAGGCACAGGGCAACGAGCGTTCCGGCACCGACCAGCACCAGGCCGAGTTCCAGGACGGCCCGAGGCGCCGCGGAGCGGACACGGCTTGAAAAAAGAAGCACACCTTAGGATAGCCTCAGCATATGAATTCTCTGCTTTCGCGCCGCACCGCCCTGGGCATGCTCGGCGCCGCCGTCGCCATCCCCGTCATCGCCGCCTGCTCCGGCGCCACTACCTCCACCGCCACCGGATCTGCCTCCGCCGCGGCCGGGGCCACGGATACGGCCGCCTCCTCCGCGGCCGACGCCGCCGTCCCCACCACCATTCCCGAGGGCATGGGCTCCAGTCAGGGCGACGACGTCTTTCCCCGCACCGTCACCCACTTCCTGGGCGAGACCACCATTGACGCCGCCCCCGAGCGCGTGGTGATCATCTCCACCGGCCAGCTGGACGCAGCCCTGACGCTGGGGATCGTGCCGGTGGGCGCCACCTCCGGCGACGGGGCCGGCACCGTCCCCGACTACCTGCCCGCCGCCTTCCCCGACCACGTCGACGCCCTGGAGGCAGTCACCGACGTCGGCTCGCGCACCGAGCCGAGCGTGGAGGCGATCGCAGACCTGTCCCCCGACCTGATCCTGATGAACATCGCCGGCAAGGACGCCGAGTCCCTGTACGGCTCCCTGACCGAGATCGCCCCGACCGTTGCCACGCAGGGCACCGGACAGTACTGGAAGCAGGACTTCCTGCTGCTGGCCGACGCCCTGGGCAAGCCGGAGACGGCACAGGCCTGGCTGGACGCCTTCCATGCCGACGCCGCCTCCGCCGGCCAGGACATCACCGACGACGTGACCGTGTCTCTGCTGCGCAAGAACGGAGACCGCACCCGCATCTTCGGCGCCGTCTCCTTCGCCGGCTCGGTGCTGGCCGACATGGGCGTGGCCCGCCCGGATACCCAGACCTTCACCGACGACACCTCCGTTGACATCTCCGAGGAGCAGCTCGACCAGGCCGACGCCGACTGGATCCTGTTCGGCGTGCAGGGCGGAGACTCCTCCGAACTGACGGGCATGTCGCTGTGGCCGACGCTTTCGGCCGTGCAGGCCGACCAGGCCGTGCAGGTGGAGGACGAACCCTTCTTCCTCAACGCCGGCCCGACGGCGGCACGCTTTGTCCTGGACGCCGTCAGCACCACGGTGAGGTGACTCCGACCGCGAGCGGCGGGGCTCCCGCCGCAACCGCCGGGTTCGCCGCCGCTGAGCCCGCCCCGCGCCGGGGCGGGCTCCGGGCCGAGGCCCTGTACCTGTCCTACCACCCCGAGCACCCGGTCATATCCGACCTGAGTGTGCGCGTCGAGCCGGGCGCGGTAACCATGATTGTGGGGCCGAACGCCTGCGGGAAGTCCACGCTGCTGCGCGCACTCAGCCGGGTGCTGGCCCCCGACTCCGGGCAGGTGCTGCTCGACGGGAAGGACGCCACGGACATCCGCCCCAAGTCCTTCGCCCGGAGAGTGGGCATGCTGGCGCAGTCCTCGATCGCGCCGACGGGGATCACCGTGCATGAGCTGGTCGCCCGCGGCCGCTACCCCTACCAGTCCCTACTGCACCAGTGGTCGGGGCAGGACGACGAGGCGGTGACGGCGGCGATGGAGCGCACGCAGGTGACCGCTCTGGCTCGCAGGCGGGTCGCATCCCTGTCGGGCGGGCAGCGGCAGCGGGTGTGGATCGCCATGGCGCTGGCCCAGCGCACCGACGTGCTGCTGCTGGACGAGCCCACCACCTACCTGGACCTGGCGCATCAGGTGGACGTGCTGGAGCTGTGCCGGGAGCTGAACACCGAGCTGGGTACCACGATCGTGGCGGTGCTGCATGATCTGAATCAGGCGTGCCGCTACGCCGATCGGATCATTGCCATGCGCTCGGGCCGCATCCTGGCCAATGGGGCGCCGCGGGAGGTGATCACCCCGCAGCTGGTTGAGGAGGTGTTCGGCCTGCCGGTGCACGTGACCCCGGATCCGGTCACCGGCACCCCCCTGGTGCTGCCGCTGCCGCGCTGAGGCCGCCACTGCGGCAGCCATGTCCGCGATTCCCGGTCGGGCGGCAAGCAGGATGTGGAAATAGCTTGCGGCGTGGACGCTCGGAGCTGAGCCGACGTCGGCCGCTGCGCATGAAAATTCCGCGGCGTGTTGCCTGGCCCTGCCAATACCTGGTCGACGCCTGGCGTCTTGGAGCCCTCGGTTTTAGTCTGGGCGGCAACGGACAACCGGCGTGGGCTGTTCGCCCCGCATCATCCCGAATCGAGGAGTTTTCGTGACTGCCACTGCCCTGCCCGAGACCATGCGCGCTGTGATCATGCGCGGCCCCGGCGACGTCGTCGTGGAGGACGTGGAGGTGCCCCGCGTGGTCAAGCCGACCGACGTCGTCATCAAGCTGGCCGCCGCCTGCATCTGCGGCTCCGACCTGTGGCCCTACCGCGGCCTGGAGCCCGTGGAGAACCGCCCTATGGGGCATGAGTATGTGGGCACCATCGTGGAGGCCGGCGAGGAGGTCAAGACCCTCAAGGTCGGCGACTTCGTGATCGGCTCCTTCATGCTGTCGGACGGCACCTGCGAGATCTGCCAGGCCGGCTACCCGTCCCGCTGCGCCAACGCCGGCCACTACACCGGGTCCCAGGCGCAGTACATGCGTGTGGAACTGGCCGACGGCTCGCTGGTGGCCGTGCCCGGCGGCGAGCCCGAGGACCCCGACCGCCTGGCCGACTACCTGGCCGCCTCCGACGTGCTGGGCACCGGCTGGTTCGGTGCGGTGGCCGCCGAGGCCGGGCCCGGCAAGACCATCGCCGTCGTCGGTG
This sequence comes from Actinomyces sp. 565, assembly GCF_010365615.1. Taxonomy (NCBI): domain Bacteria; kingdom Bacillati; phylum Actinomycetota; class Actinomycetes; order Actinomycetales; family Actinomycetaceae; genus Actinomyces; species Actinomyces sp. 565. The sequence continues at coordinate 4,890 of NZ_PIZD01000048.1, read as the reverse complement.
ACGGCGCCGTGGGCCTTTCCGCGGTGCTGGCCGCCAAGACGCTCGGTGCCGAGAAGGTCATCGTCTTCTCCCGGCACGAGGACCGCGCCGCCCTGGCCCGCGAGTTCGGCGCCGACGTCGTCATCGCGGAGCGCGGCGAGGAGGGCGCCGCCAAAGTCAAGGAGCTGACCGACGGCTACGGCGCCCACGGCGTGGTGGAGGCCGTCGGTAACCAGGTCTCCATGGACCAGGCCATCGCCTCCTGCCGGCCCGGCGGCTACGTCGGCTTCGTCGGTGTGAGCCACGATCAGCAGATCGAGGGCCTGGGCCTGTTCTTCTCCCAGGTGCACCTGCACGGCGGGCCCGCCCCGGTGCGCCGCTTCCTGCCCGACCTGATCAGGCGCATCCAGGCCGACGAGATCCACCCCGGCAAGGTCTTCACCACCCGCATCCCGCTCGACGACGCCGCCGAGGGCTACAAGGCCATGGACGAGCGCCGCGAGATCAAGGTCCTGCTCGAGGTCTGAGCGAATGGCATCCACGGGTCAACCGCAGGGGGCGGCGGCGTCGCCGGAACACGCGTCGGGCGACGCCGCCGCCCTCGGCCCGCAGGACCTTGTGGCCCACACGGCCGCAGGACTGCCGATCCCCAGTGGCTCGCCGCTCGCCACGGTCGCCGGACGGGCGACGCAGGAGGCTCTGCGGGTGACGGCCGAACTCAACGGGCCCTACCACTCCCCTGCCGAGGTTCAGGAGCTCTTCGCGCGCCTGACCGGTACGCCGGTGAACCGGACGCTGGGCCTGGTGCCGCCCTTCCACACGGATTTCGGCCGCAACATTCATATCGGACGCAACGTCTTCATCAACGCCGGCTGCTGCTTCCAGGATCAGGGCGGCATCACCATCGGAGACCGTGTGCTGATCGGCCACCGCGTGGTGCTGGCGACCCTCAACCACGCCGAGCCGGTCGCCGAGCGCGGCACGCTGCTGCCGGCCCCCATCTCCATCGGCGACGACGTGTGGATCGGGGCGGGCGCCGTCGTCTGCCCCGGCGTGAGCATCGGGGCCGGTGCGATCGTGGCCGCAGGAGCGGTGGTCACCCGGGACGTGCCCGCGGGCGTTGTAGTGGGCGGCGTGCCCGCCCGGGTGCTGCGCGAGGTGAAAACGGTGTCGGATGCGCAATGACATTTTGATGGAGTACTTCGTAGACTGGATGCATTACAATCGTTGAGTTTTCCGACGGTGATCTGAAGCGTCTTGGCGAGTTGTGTCAGCGCTTCGGCATCGCGACCCTGGATGTTTTCGGGTCGGTTGCGCGCGGCCAGGCCAGCTCTTCCAGCGACATCGACCTGCTTTACCAGCTTCAGCCCGGCCGGAGCCTCGGTTGGGAGGAAGACCTGACCGATGAACTCGCCGCCCTCTTCGGCCAGCCGGTGGATCTGGTCTCCCGCCGCTCCCTGCACCCGTTAATCCGAGAACAGGTCCTTGCCGACGCGGAGACACTCTATGCCGCGGCCTGACAATCTCTTCCTTCATGAGATGCGGGACGCCGTGTCACGGATACACCAAGTCATCGGAAACTTGAGCACCGAGGGGATCGCCGCGGATCCGCTGCGGACCGACGCGCTGATGTGGAACTACACCGTACTCGGCGAAGCGGCAAACAAAGTCTCCCGGGAGTTTCGCAACGCCCACCCAGAGATTGTCTGGCATCGCCCCATCGGCCTGCGCAACCGGATCATCCACGGATACTGGTCGATCGACATTGACGTGCTCGTCACGACCGCGGAGCGCGAGCTCCAGGGGCGGGCCGGGGCCGGTACTCTCTAGCGTGCTGGCCACCCTGGCCGGAGCGCCGGCGCAGTAGATCTTGGTGAGCACGCGGGCCTCAACCGCCCCAGGGCCGGGTCAGAGCCGAACGGGGCCACGCTCACACCTAACGCTGCCCGCAGCTCGGCCTCAACACATCGGACCCATCAGCGAGACAACGTGCGACGAGCCTGACCGGACTACACGATGACGGCCTACGCCTCCGCGCACGCTTAACCATCGGGCAAACTTCAGCGTTTCGCATGATTCTGCGGTTTGATTCGCCAACTCCGGGACAGCGGGAAAGCTCCTGCGTGCGCCGAGGTGCTCGGCGCACGCAGGAGCTGCTTCGACGATTTCCGCCGGTTTTATCGGTCCCGCGTAATTACAACGAAAACCTCAGGTTCGGGGGTCTGGCCCGACAGCGTAAGCGTGCGGCGGTCATCTGGCCGACGGCCGAGTCGGAAATGATGAAGCTGAAGACGATCAGGGCCGCGCTCATGGCACCACCACCAGGTGGCCAGGGTGCGGTGCAGGTAGAGCATGGCGGGCATCCGCGAGACGAGCACCGGAGCCCCGCGTACATGCCCCGCCCCGGACATGCGCGCCCGAATCGGGTGCGGCTCGGCCCGGCCGCCGCGGGATCGGACCAGTAGCCGTCTACCCTCGTGCCATGAGCAGCAACGCCGGTTCCTCTCCCACGCCGCCCGCCGCGGAGCGCCGTTGGCGCGACGACCTGCACCTGGCGCACACCATCGCCGACCAGGTGGACCCGCTCACTCAGGCACGCTTCGACGCCCAGGACTTCGAGGTGGAGACCAAGCCCGACCTGACCCCCGTCACGGAGGCCGACCGTGAGACCGAGCGGCTGATCCGCGACTACCTGGCCCGCGCCCGCACTCGCGACTCCGTTCTCGGAGAGGAGTTCGGCACCACCGGCCACTCCCCCCGCCAGTGGGTGATCGACCCGATCGACGGGACCAAGAACTTCGTGCGGGGCGTGCCCGTGTGGGCCACGCTCATCAGCCTGGTCGAGGACGGCGAGGTCGTCGTCGGCCTGGTCTCCGCGCCCGCACTGGGGCGGCGCTGGTGGGCGGTGCGGGGCGGCGGCGCCTGGACCGGCCGCTCTCTGGCCTCGGCCCGCCAGTTGCACGTGTCCAGCGTGGCGAGTCTGGAGGACGCCTCCCTGTCCTACTCCTCGCTGTCCGGCTGGGCCGAGCACCGACGGCTGCGCGGCATGCTGTCGCTGATGCAGGCCTGCTGGCGCACCCGCGCCTACGGGGACTTCTGGTCCTACATGCTCCTGGCCGAGGGCGCGGTGGACCTGGCGGCTGAGCCGGAGTTGGAACTGTACGACATGGGTGCGCTGGTGCCGATCGTCACCGAGGCGGGCGGCCGTTTCACCTCCCTGGCCGGTGAGCCGGGCCCCTGGGGCGGCAGCGCCGTCGCCACCAACACCCTGCTGCACGAGGCGGTGCTGGAGCACCTGTCGGCCGAGACCGACTGACCCGGGCGACGACGCCGGGCGGGCTGCAGTCTGGTGCGTGCCGGAGCACCGTCAGCGAGTGCCGTCATCGAGCACCGTCATCGGTCCCGGGAAGCTGGACGCGGTTGCCTCCGGCGGACAGACGCCGCTGAGGCCGGTTCCACATCCCCGGGCGCGCACGAGGCGGCCTCCGCCCGGTAGCCTCTCAGGGAACTTACTGCACCCGATCCCTGGGAGCCTCATGAACTGGCTGCACGCCGTCATCCTCGGCATTGTCGAGGGCATCACCGAGTTCCTGCCCGTGTCCTCCACCGGGCACCTCAATATCGTCGAGAAGCTCCTCGGCCACAACATCAACGACGTCGGCATGACCGCATTCACCGCGGTCATCCAGGTCGGCGCGATCCTGGCGGCCGTCATCTACTTCTGGGGCGACATCGTGCGCATCGTGACCGCCTGGTTCAAGGGCCTCGCCAGTACCGAGGCGCGCAACGATCCCGACTACACGCTCGGTTGGGGCATCATCCTCGGCTCGATCCCCGTGGCCGTGGTGGGGCTACTGCTGAAGGACTTCATTGAGGTGACCTCCCGGTCCCTGTGGGTGATCGCCGGAGCGCTGATCCTGTGGTCCGGCGTCATGTGGCTGGCGGACCGGCGCAGCGACGGCCCGGCCGGTGCCGCCCACAGCTCCGCAGGTAAGGGCATGCGTGAGGTAACTATCAAGGACGCCCTGATCATCGGCACCTTCCAGGCGCTCTCACCGGTGCTGCCCGGGATCTCCCGCTCGGGGGCGACGATCTCCGCGGGTCTGTTCCTGCGCTTTGACCGAGTAACGGCCACGCGGCTGTCCTTCTTCATGGGCATTCCGGCGCTGCTGGCTGCCGGCGCCCTGGAAGCGGTCACCGCCGCCGGGGAAATCTCGGCGACCGTCGGCTGGGGGGCCACGGCGATCGCCACGGTTGTGTCCGGGCTGGTGGCCTACGCGACCATCGCCTGGCTGTTGCGCTTCGTCTCCTCCAACAAATTCACCGGCTTCCTCATCTACCGCGTGCTCCTCGGCCTGTTGATCATCGTGCTGGTGAGCACGGGCACTATCGCGGCTTGACGGGGCCGGGTAATACGCAGGGGCGCTCCGCATAATCGGGGTGGAGTACGGCGGCGGAGCCCGACGCCGCCGCGTTCCCGTCCCCCGCGCGACCTGGCAGCCACCAACCAACCACCAACAGGGTCGGCGACACCCTCAAAGCACTACACAACCGGTGTCCAAACACCCCCACCAGCGGTGCCTGATCCGCGCACACCGCGCCACCATGCGGAACCTGACACTGCTACACCCCAAGACCACCCCGGCAAGGCCCTACTACGCCACTCCCGCAGGCCGAAGGGCATCTCCGCTGCTGACCAGGCCACCGGCTGGCCAACACCCCTGAACGACCACGCCACCCAGTACCGGTCCTGGCCGAACCCTCGCACCACCACCGTCCGTGGCCAGGTACAAGAAAAGCCCCACCACCGGCGGGGCCCTGACTCGTGAGTCTGCGTGGAGCTAGGGGGATTCGAACCCCCGACCTCTTCCATGCCATGGAAGCGCGCTACCAACTGCGCCATAGCCCCTC